>JBMYYT010000001.1:0-43661 GCA_049609665.1 Flavobacteriales bacterium
AATAAAGTAGAGTTCAAAGGAAAGAAGTTGTTGGAATCAAACAAGTACAAAAGCACTTTGTTTATTAACGGAAAAAAAATAAATTCAACAGCCAGTAAATCCAAAAAAGAAGCAGAAGTTGAGCTATCTGAAAAAGCTTTAAAGATCTTGTTTTCGGATGAATATTAATATTTAACATCACTTATTTCTAATATGAAAAAACGTTTAATCAACATCAAACAGTTATCTGGTATTCAGGAAAACATTTCCAAATTAAAACTCAAAGGAAAAGAAATGGGAGTGTTGAATACCATTGAAAATGGGTATTTAGAAATAGAAAACGGATTGATTTCAAACTTCGGTAAGATGGAAGATTTATCTGAGACTAAAGTTGAAGAAACAATTGATTGTTCGGGTAAAGTCGTATTGCCAGCTTGGTGCGATTCTCATACTCATTTGGTATTTGCAGGTACACGTGAAACTGAATTTGTAGATAGAATAAATGGATTAACATATGAAGAAATTGCTGCCAGAGGAGGAGGAATTATAAATTCTGCCAAACGATTACAATCAGCCACCGAAGAAGAATTGTATCAAGCTGCTTGGAACCGATTAGAGGAAATTAAAAGCATGGGAACTGGAGCGGTGGAAATAAAAAGCGGCTATGGATTATCTCTTGAAGCAGAGCTAAAAATTTTAAGAGTAGTCAAACGATTAAAAGCAGATTCTGACTTAACCATTAAAGCTACTTTCTTGGGAGCACATGCCGTTCCGCCTGAGTTTAAAGGAAATAAAGACGGCTATTTGGATATGTTAATCAACGAAGTGCTTCCCGTTATTAAAGAAGAAAACTTAGCCGACTACATTGATATATTTTGCGAAACCAATTATTTCACTGTGGCGGATGCTGAGCGAATTATGGAAGCTGGAGCAAAATATGGATTGCAATCCAAGATTCACGTCAATCAATTTACCAGCATTGGTGGAATCCAAGCTGGAATAAAACACAATGCGCTATCGTTGGATCATTTAGAGGTAATGACCGATCAAGATATCGCTGATTTACATAAATCTGAAACTATGCCGACAGCACTTCCATCGTGTTCATTCTTTTTAAAGATTCCTTTTGCACCAGTTCGAAAAATGATTGATGAAGGACTGGCTATTGCCTTAGCTACAGATTATAATCCGGGTTCAACTCCTTCTGGAAAGATTCCTTTTGTGATTTCATTGGCATGTATTTATCAAAGACTAACTCCTGAAGAAGCAATTAATGCAGTGACAATGAATTCGGCTTATGCGATGGGGATAAGTGACACTCACGGTTCAATTACAATAGGTAAAAAAGCAAACTTGATAGTTACTAAAGAGATTTCAAGTTATAATTATATCCCTTATGCTTTTGGAGGAAACCATGTGGAAAGGGTTATTTTAAGAGGGGAATAATTATTAAAGACTTCCCATCTTCAATGTCATTCCTGCGAAGGCAGGAATCTTAAAACGAGAATTAAAAATATAGATTATGAAAATTTTGTTTTATTTAAGTGTGCTATTGTTCTTTTCATGCGGGTATGAGGCTGGTTTACCGGCCGTATTACCCGCAAACACTCTTATTGATGAGAACAATATTCCTGAGGAAAATACATTAAAAATTACGATAACTAATGATAATGAAATTAATGTTGAACAGTTAGAAAGTCAATCTTTTACTGAAATTCAAAATCATATTAGACATTTTTTAAAGAAAGATTTGAAAAAGGACACGAGTCAACCAAACATAATGTTTTTAACTGAAGAACTGTGTGATGAAAAGATTAATATCTTAAAAAATCACACTTCGGATGTATCAAAAGAAGAATTAACAAATTGGAAGAAAAAACTTTTAGCGGTAAAAACTATTGGTAATTTTTATGTGACAAACGACTCTTCATTTATTGAAATAAATTATTCCAAATCTAATTCTTACGGTGACTATTTGGTGGTAAGAGATATTATAATGACAACTATAAATGACCTTCGTAATGAATTATCAATCGTGAAATTTGGGAGTACTTATGAAGAACTTGAAGACTTTCAGGAGAACAAAAAGAATGAAGTAAATGCTGAGAAAATAAATGCCTTAAGATTAGCTTTTCCTCAAAATATTCGAAAACGAAAAATAGATAAAATTTAAACAAAAGCATCCCAAACCACTTCCCTTGGAGGATTAGCAGTAATTTCAATAGGTTCCTTTTTAACAGGATGAATAAACGAAACTCCTCGAGCATGAAGATGAATTGACCCGTCTGGGTTAGACCTTTTTGCTCCATATTTTAAATCTCCTTTTATTGGACAACCAATAAAACTCAATTGAGTTCTAATTTGGTGGTGACGTCCTGTTTTTGGATGAACTTCAAGCAAATAATAATTCTTGGATTTAGCGATTAATTTATAAGTCAAAATCGCCTCTTTACATTTGCTACCAATACTTTTGGGATAAGCGTAAGACTTATTTTGTTGGTTGTTTCTTTTTAACCAATGAGTCAATGTTGCAGATTCATCGCCAGGTTGGTTTTGAACTACTGCCCAATAAGTCTTTGAAATGGTTTTGTCCTGAAACATTTTATTGAGGCGAGTAAGAGCTTTACTGGTTCTGGCAAAAATAACAATTCCACTGGTCGGTCTATCAATACGATGGGTTACGCCTAAATAGACCTCTCCTGGTTTGTTGTATTTCACTTTGATGTATTCCTTTACCATTTCAGACAAAGGTTTGTCACCAGTTTTGTCACCTTGCACCAAATCCCCAGAACGCTTATTTACAGCAATTATATGATTGTCTTCGTAAAGGATTTCTAATTTCGTCATCTTAATTCTCCATTAAATAGGCTTTCAAAAATCCATCTAAGTTTCCATCCAGCACAGCATCAGGATTGCTTTCTTGATAATTGGTTCTGTGGTCTTTTACTCTTCTATCGTCCAGCACATAACTTCGTATTTGAGAACCCCATTCAATTTTCTTTTTATCTCCTTCAATCTCGTTTCTTGCCTCAAGTTGCTTTTGCATTTCAATTTCATACAACTGAGATTTAAGCAGTTGCATGGCTTTTTCTCTGTTTCCAAGTTGAGAACGGGTTTCAGTATTTTCAATTACAATTCCAGATGGTGCATGTTTTAGCCTTACACCAGTTTCAACCTTATTCACATTTTGACCACCAGCTCCACCACTCCTAAATGTATCCCAAGAAATATCAGCAGGATTTATTTTAATGTCAATAGTATCATCCACAAGTGGATAAACATAAACCGAAGCGAAAGAAGTCATTCTTTTCCCCTGAGCATTAAATGGACTCACTCTCACCAATCGATGAACGCCATTTTCTCCTTTCAGATAGCCAAACGCAAATTCACCGTCAATTTCTAAAGTTACCGTTTTGATTCCAGCAGCATCTCCCGCTTGGAAGTTCAATTCTTTTACTTTGTTGCCGTTTTTCTCACTCCACATGAGGTACATTCTCATGAGCATTTCCGCAAAATCACAGCTTTCCGTTCCTCCAGCTCCGGCAGTAATTTGAAGCACAGCACTAAGTTTATCTTGCTCGGCTGAGAGCATGTTTTTAAATTCTAAATCCTCCAGTTGTTCAACAAGTTTGGCGTGATTTGAATCTATTTCAGGTTCATTATCTTCTCCTTCATTAAAAAATTCAATGAGGACTTCCAAATCCTCTTTCATCGAAACAAGCGAATCAAAGGTTTTGGTCCAATACTTTTTACTGTTGATTTGTTTTAGGATTTTTTCGGCCTCTTTAGGGTCATCCCAAAAATTAGGATCATGAGTTTTGATTTCTTCTTCTTCAATCTCTACTCTTTTTTTATCTAAGTCAAAGATAGCGGTTTAAGTCCGCCAGTCTGTTTTTTACGTCCGTAATTTGGTCTTGATTTATCATGCGATAAAGATAGTTCTTTTAGCTTTTAATTTTCAATTAATTTTTCACTAATTTCAATGTTGACTTTTTGTTCTCCCCGACTAAATTTAAGAAATAAACACCCGAACTTCCTTCAAAACTAATTTCATATTGAGTCACATTTTTTGGAGTTATTTCTTTTACTAATCTTCCGTTTATGTCTGTGATAAAAATTGAAGTTAGCTTAATTGCCTCTTCAAATTTCAAAGTGAAAGTTCCATGAGTTGGATTTGGATAAACCTCAGTATTAATTATAGTTTTTTCAGAAATGGAAATATAATTCGATGCGTTTCTTTCGCAAGCTCCAATATCCCTCCTTACATCATTTATATCACCATTTTGAGCTTCATCAAAATCGGTTGGTTCTCCTCTGTTCAACAATGGACTTCCTGATTTAGGCATTAAGGTTTTTGTTGGATCTCCATTATATCTTATAGTATCTAACAAAATTACGGAGGAGTCTGCTCCAATTAAATCAGTAGACAAATAACCAGAGGTCAGATTATCAGAAAAAGCATTGTAGCCAAAGGAGGTAATTCCGGAAGTTGGGAAAAGGAAGTAGCTTGTGGGTTTATTATCAGAGAAAATACTGTTTTTCATTGTAATAATGGAAGTCCCACCAAATGAATTCATTAGTATGCCTCCATATCCTCCTCCAGTTCGCTTAGTTTCATTCTGATAAATAGTTGATTTATTAATATGTAATTTACAAGAACCAGAACTACTCGTTGCGGTAATAGCAGCACCTCCACCTGTTGTGGTTATGTTTCTATAAAGAGTTGAGGTTTCGATGTTTATTAGGGATAATGTATGAGCACGAGAAAAAATCCCTCCTCCATTTACATCTGTAATGTTATTACAAAGTGTAGAATTAAAAACTCTTATCTCAGAGGTATCTGCTCTACTATAACAAAATAAGCCTGCCCCTGTATTATGAGAAATGTTGTCTTCAATTTGATTATTGATACATTCTAAATCAGCTTTTTGCTCAGAATCTATACTTACAGCTCCTCCGTTAATTTGAGCAAAGTTTCTTAAATATTTTGTCGTGTATGAGTAAAAACGAATTGGAGAGGAAGATCCTGTACTTTGAATTGAAATCGCTCCACCACTGCCATAAAGTGCACTGTTTTCAATTAGTTCTGAATTGTAAACTTCAAATTTTGTGTATCCTCCAAATGATATGTTATACAACCAGATTGCTCCACCTCCTGTTCCATGAGATAAATTTCTATACCAAGTTGACTCCTCAATGTTTATTTCCACGTTATTTGATGAATGAACATATAAAGCGGCACCTAACGATTTTGAAAAGTTTGAATCTGCATAATTATTTACATAATTAATAGATAGAAAACCGCCATTATAAATATAAATTCCTCCCCCTAATGCTTCAGATTTATTGTGAGAAAAAGTTGAGTTTGTAAAATCAATGATTGAGTTGAACTTGTTGGTTGAGATATAGATTCCTCCACCGTTTCCGGTAGCAGAACAATTTTTAACCATTGAATTAGTTATTTGCACCGTATCTATGCCAAAAAATTTTAGACCACCTCCGTGGTTGATCGATTTGCTATCAATAATTGAGATTGAATCAAGCACAACTTTGGAGACTCCGGAAAAATAGAAAGGTGTAATTTGATTGGAACCAGAAATAAATAAAGTATCTGTACTATTATAGGACCCTTTGAACACCAGTTTTTTGGAAACGTTAATTGTGCTGGATAAAAAAATAGTGTCATTACCAACATTTAATAGGGAAGAATTGAACCTTATGGTATCTCCTATGAGTGCAATACTTACGGCATCTCTCAAAGACCCAAATCCCGAATCTTGAGTATTAGTAACAGTAATTGTGTTTGAATAATTAACAATATATAGGAGTAAGAAGACAAGAGAAATTAATGTGTTTTTTATTTTCATCTAATTAATAAATAGGGTTATAACTTCATTAGTTTTATCGTTTTTATTTCATGGACTCCAATTATATTCAAAAAATATAGTCCTGGAATAGCATCAAAATTAATCAAATACTTAGAGTTGTTAGTTGGGGTTATTTCCTTAACTACCCTTCCGTTTATATCTGAGATAAACAACTGTTTAATAAGGAGTCCGTCTTCAGTTAACAATGTAAATGTTCCGTTGAAAGGATTAGGAAATACTTTAGAAAGAGAATTAGATTTTTCAGAAATAGAGATATATCCAGAAGCATTTCTTTCACAAGCCCCCATATCTCTTCTCGAATCAAAAATATTTCCGTTTTGAGCTTCATCAAAATTGGAAGGATCACCTCTATTAATCAATGGACTTCCGCTTTTTGGCATATGTGTTTTGGTAGAATCTCCATTAAATTTCAAGGTGTCCAACATTATCATAGTTGAATCTGCTCCGATTAAATCGGTTGTTAAATAACCTGATAAAAGATTGTCGGAAAACACATTGTATCCTAATGAAGTTATAGCTCCTTGGTTGTAGCGGTAATAACTTATAGGTTTGTTGTCAGCAAAAATTGTGTTTTGCATTTTAATCTGTCCCAAATTAGAGATTCCAGAAAAGCAATCTATTCCGCCTGCGGAATTAATTCCAGCTTTATTTTGATAAATGGTGGATTTCATAATGTTTATATCGCACCTTCCTGGACTGCTATGTGCAAATATTGCTCCGCCTTTTCCTGCCGAACTGTTATTTGAAATAGTAGAGGTTTCTATGCTTAAACCAGTATAGTTTTCAGAAGTAATGAAGATAGCCCCTCCGTTGTTATTTGAGGTGTTGGAGCACATAGTGGAATTAAAAATTCTTAATTCAGCTGTGTCGTTGATGCTATAACAAGAAATAACTCCGCCTTGGTAGTTGTTAGCACTATTGTTTTCAAAGTGGGAGTTTATACATTCAGCATCTATATTCTTGTCTGCTGTGATATGAATACTCCCCCCTCCAGCATTGGCACTATTGTTTGTAAATTTATTGGCATAGGAATAAAAACTTAATGATTCATTAGTGCCTTGGGAGCCTAATCCTATTGCTCCGCCATTTCCAAAAGTTGTAATGTTGTTCAAAAAAATAGAGTTATAAACTTTAATATGTGATAGCCCATTCCAGTTGTTACTTGAAAAACAGAAAGCACCGCCAGAACCTTGGTCAGAAACATTGTTAGAAAACTTGGTTTCCTCAAGAGTAGCAATCAAGTTTTCTCTTGAGAGAAGAAAAACAGCTCCTCCATTCTTTCTGGAGGAATTGGAATCAAATAGGCAATTAATTATTGATAGTTTTAATAAGCTTAAGTGGCTATTTATTACCATTGCCCCTCCATCCCAATTACTTCTATTGAAAGAGAACTTGCAATTCTTAAAACGAATAACTGAGTGTACCCCTATGTTGTTAAAAATAATTCCGCCACCGCTGGTTGTAGACTTACAGTTCTTTACAATTGAATTGCTAATTGTAATGGTATCAACGTTGGTTAAGATTATTCCTCCACCTGCTCCTGCTGCAAATCCGTCAACTATCACAATTGAATCCATAATTAACTTATCAAATCCATTAAATTCTAACGGAGAAATTAAATTGGATCCAGAAATAAATAAAGTATCCGATGAATTGTAGAGCCCTTTCAAAACCGTGTTTTTTGAAAAGGTAATAGTAGAGGTTAGAAAAATGGTGTTGTTTCCACTTGCGATCAATGCCGGGTCAAATCTTATCGTATCTCCAATTAAAGAAAAAGAAACAGCATCCCGTAAGGATCCAAAACCAGAGTCCAAGGTATTTGTAACTGTTATGGTATTAGAATAAGCGTTCATGTGGGTCAAAAACAAGAATGTAGCAATTATTGATTTTAGAATTTTCATTGGATTACAATTTTTTTTGTCACTAATGAATTATCAATTTTGGCTCTAAGGATAAACACCCCTTTTAATTCTCCAAAATCTAATTTAGTATTAGAAATTATCGAAATAGGGATTTTTTTACCGTCAATTCCGTGCAAAGATAATACCTCTATACTTTCACTTTTATTTGTACTAAATGTTACATATCTATCGCTTGGATTTGGAAACAACGTTAAACTTGGGTTTTCAAATAAATCATCTATTCCAACTCCGTTAACATTAATACAGGCGGTTGTATCTACACAACCATTTTTGGTAATTTTCAGGGCATATGTGCCATTAGAATCAGGCATTAACCGCCTACCGGTTTGACCTGGAATTGGCGAATATCCGTTTCCACAATCTAACCATTGAAAAGAGGATAAGGAAGAAGTGTCATTTGATTGAATTAGAAATGAATTAGTAAAAAGGCTCAAATCCATTGGAGTTTTATACAATCTAAAATATAATAGGCTATCATTTCCAGCAGAATTTGTTAAGGTATCAATGTATCTTCCTGAGGAAGATGCAACTGCTCCATTAGGTAGTGTATAACTTCCACAAATAACATAGTTTTGAAAATCCATAGGAGATTCCGTAGCACCAATTTCTCTGGTCCCATTTATTAATCCATTTTGTGCATTACTCTTATCTAAAGTATCGCCATTTTCGATAGCGTAGCTTGGATATACAGGCATTAAAGAGACTGTTCTGTTGCCATTAAGCTGCAATGGTCCAAGCTTGAGTGCCAACGAATCCATTTGACAGCTATCCGTTTTTGTTAGGGTTATTCCTCCAAACGAATTTGTAAGGTTATATCTTGTTCCTTCAAAAACATTATGCCCTAAGGACCAGTAGCTTCCACTAGTATGAGGGAAGTAGAGACTATTGTTTAAATATATTGAGCCCTTAATAGACATAGATCTGGAGTGAATATTAGTTTTATTGTAAGCAATTGTAGAATTATTAATTCTTGTAACCGCGGACCTACTTGATGAGAAGATGTATGCTTCAGAATTATTACTTTTATTCCTAGCTAAGGTTGAACGATTTAGTTCGAGCAAAGCAGCATCTGTATATATTGCACTTCCCTTGTAATTACAATAATTATTAGATACAGAAGAGCTGTTCACAAAAACTCGATTAGCTCCTGAACCTAAAAATCTTGCTCCAAAACCACCACCTGCATTTGCCAAATTATTATTTATATTACAGTTTTCAACAACAACAGAGTCTAATCCAGAAGAAGAGTAATAAACGAAAAATGCCCCTCCGTATGCACCTGTCATATTATTATTTAAATCTGAATCAATGATTTTAACAGCAGATTTTATGGCCCTGTAGTAACAATATAAGGCTCCACCACCTCCATTTCCAGAAGATCCTGTTGGAATTGGGTTACCACTGGAATTTCGATTTAATTTTGAATTAATCACAAAACATTTAGCTGTTTTTGGGTAATTTGTGCTACTCAAGGAAATTGCTCCACCGTTATATCCTGACAAATTATTAGAAATATCGCAATTGATAATGTTAACATGAAAAATGGTATCGGATGAATACCCCTGAATTGCACCCCCACGATTTGCAGTATTATATTTTAATACTGAATTTTTTATTGTCAGCCTCTCCCCATCAAAATTGATTGCTCCGCCAAAACCCGAAACTTTACCTCTGATAAGCACCATACTATCCAAAATTAAGTTTTTGCCAAGAGACGAGGTGTCTAAAATTGCATTAAAAATTCTAACTGAATCATTCCCGCTTAGAAAAAGTGTGTCAGATGAATTATAAAGTCCAATAAAAGTAAGTGACTTAGAAAAACTTATTGTTGAATTAAGAATAATTGTGTCACTACCAAAAGATATTAATGAACTTGAGAATCGAATAGTATCAGCATTATTGGAAGAAGCGACTGCATTTCTCAAAGATCCAATCCCAGAATCATTTGTGTTGGTCACTAATTTTAGACCAGAGAAGGCGCTAAAAGAAAAAAATAGAAAAGTAAGAAATAGAAATGTTTTATTCATGGTAAAAAATAATTTTAGTAAATTTACAAAAAAACACATATAAACCTATTGTTTTCAGGCATTTATCGGGTTTTGTTATTGATTATTTAAAATAATTTTATGAAAAAATATTTTTCACTACTTGCCATACTTATTTCTTTTAACACTTTTGCGACTAATCATATCGTTAACAACCTTAATGATAATGGACCTGGTTCTTTAAGAAATCAAATAACTATGTCAATGGATGGAGATACTGTTTCATTCGCATCCCATATTGCTAACGGTAAAAATGACACTATTTATTTGGACTCGGCTCTTAAAGTAAATTCGTCAATAATTATTATTGGGACACTAAACTCAACAGACACTTTGGTATTGAGCGGACAAAGTTTGCATCAAATTATGTATGCTAATCTGAATGGAAACTCAAGACAATCACTTGAAATACAAAATATTGCTTTTATTGACGGAAGCAATCTTAGCAGTGAAGCCGGGGCACTTTTTTTCAGAGGAGATTCATTGACTTGCAACAATTTATTTTTCAAATTCAATTCTGCGGGAGGTGCAGGAGCGGTATCTATTTTTTCGGAATATGGTACTTCAGGATATTTTGACTACATGAGTTTCAAAAACTGTAAATTTTATAATAACACAGCCATAGGAGGTAGCTCAGGTGCTTTGAATTTGTATTCTTCCGAAACAATGAATGTTTTTATTGAAGATTGTGAGTTTAAATTCAACTCCAGCCCTTCGGAGGGTGGGGCGATTAGAGCTTTAGGCGATAGACTTAAGGTTGAATTAAACAGATCGAAAGTCGATTTTAATACAGCATCTGGTGATGGGGGAGGAATTTATTTAAAATCTACTTTTGGCGATGTTCAATTTTTTCTTAATAATTCAACTATAGATTACAACTCCAGCCAAAAAAACGGAGGAGGAATTTATTGTTTAAATAAGTCTTATGGAACTAAATTGTCTTTAAACAACTCATCCGTTTCGTTTAATTTATGCAGCCAAAAAGGAGGAGGAATATATAACCAAATTCAATCAACAAGCACTCCATATTATTCGCAGATTAACAGTCAAAACTCAAAAATAAATGGCAACTCAGCAAATTCATCGGGAGGTGGTATATATTTTAATTCCAGTGACTCAACAGCTTTATTTATGAAAAACAGTGAGGTTAATGGCAATTCTGCTATTGATGGGGGTGGAGTTAATTTTTATGGGAAACTATATGTTGATGTAGATAAATCTGAATTTAGAAAAAACACAGCCTCTTCGGATGGAGGTGGGCTTTTTTTTGAGGGAAATACTTTTTACGGGAGTCATGATCTGTTTTTTAAAGAAACAGTTTTTTCTCAGAACGTTTGTCAATCTGATGGTGGTGCAATTAGCTATATAGGATTTGGATATCCAGAATTAACTGTAGAGTTTTGTGAATTAGATAGCAATGTTGCTAATTCTGGTAGGGGTGGAGCAATATATTACGGCAATCAATCTCGAATGCCTTATTTAAAGACGAACAACACTACTTATTCAAGGAATATAGCGACTTATGGTGGTGCTATTTATATGTACTCTAAATATAGCACTACACTCGTGAACCATATGGATATTGAAAATATTACTGTGGTTGATAACGAAGCACTGAATTTTGGTGGCGGAATATGTCTGGTTATATTCAACTCTTCCCAACCTGTTCAATCCAATTTGGTAATCAAAAATTCAACTTTTTATAACAATATTAAAGGAGGAATATACACACGTGTAAACAATGGAGCTGTTGCATCTGAAGTGGAGATTAAAGGATCACTTGTGTTTAGCAATGACACTATGAATTTATTTACCGATAGTATTATTTCTGGTGGGTACAATGCTTTTGAAGATAATGTGGTTAATGGTTCTAAAACAACTGATTTGTTGGGACTAACAAACTCTCAATTAAATTTAAACTCATTGCAGTTTAATGGTGGTTTTGGAAAAACGGTTATGCCAAAAACTTCAAGTGTTCTGTATAATTCGGGAAACCCATCGGATATATCAAAAGCGCAAAATTGGAATATAAAAGGAATAAGAGAAATAGGAGCTTGTGAGCATCTTAATCTTGCAATAATATACGATACAATTTTCGCCTGTCGAAACTACCCTTCTCCTTCGGGAAACTATTTATGGAATAATTCGGGTGATTATCAGGATCAGATAATTTCTAACCCTGGGGACACAGTTTTTTTCATTAATCTTACGGTAGGATTAAAAGCTACACAAACATTGGTTTACCCATTTCTAAGATCAAATGACACAGGAGCAACTTATAGATGGTTAGATTGTAGCAATGGTTACTCCGTAATTTCGGGAGCAACTAGCCAGTGGTTTAAACTAACTGCAAATGGGAGCTATGCCGTTGAAGTTTCCAAGAATGGATGCACGGATACTACTTCCTGCATATCAATAAATAATGTTTCTGTTAAAGAAAGTTTCAAGTCTAAAAATGAATTGAAAATCTACCCGAATCCCACTTCAACGAATTTGACAATCGAGATTCCTGAAGGAGTTGATGAATCGGCTATCCTAATAGTAAGAGATGTAAATGGCAGAAAAGTCTTTCAAAAATCACACATAACTGACGATCAATTGTTTTTAGATTTTAGTCCATTTAAATCAGGAATGTATATCATCGAATTGACAAAAGGAAAAACAATTTATAGATCAATTGCAATTAAAAATTAATTATTGTTTTATTACTCTTGTTCGATATAACTTTTCATCAGCAATAATCTGGATAAAGTATATTCCCGAAGGATAATCTATTAATGATATTTTATTCTCCGAAGCATTTATTTGTCCACTTTTTATAATTTCACCTGTTGGGTTTAACACATAATATTTTGAATATTTTTGTGGAAGTTCCAAAAAAGAAAAATCAGATGAACTTGGATTTGGGAATACTTTTATTGCTTCAATATTGTCTCTGTCTATACCATTGATCTTAAAACAATTCAAACTAACGATGGTAAACTCCCTAATTACTTCACCAATTTTCACTCCATTTCTAAACTCCTCACATTTTAAAACAACAATAAAATTTCCCAAAAGCTGACTTCTTGCAGACAACATACCTGTTACAGAATTTAAAGTGCTTGTCCCTGAGACTCCAAAGATACTTCCGAAAGAATACCCTGGATTATAGCTTCCCGAAGAGAACGGTTTGTTAGTGTCTCCAGTGGTTGAAATGGGAATAAAGGAGTATGCCAAGCTATCGCCATCAACATCTATACATGACAAATCAATTTGTTTAACGGATGAAGCTACATTGACAAATGCTTGAACGGGAAATCGTCCAAACTTTGGAGAATTATTTTTCCCTAATAATGCCGGATCTGGAATTGATACCCTCCATGTTCTTGAACCATTATCAGATGCAACATTTGTGGAGTTTCCCTTACCACAACAATGCACATAAGTCATAAAATACCCATTTAAATTGTTAGGCAAATTAATGATTCTTGAATAGAAATGAGTTTCTATGCAAGGCTGAAAATTTGAAGAGTCACATCCAATAATTACATTTCTCGATGAGTCTTTTTGAATTGATATCTTCTGCAGCAATGTGTTGGTCGTTTTATCGTAAACTCTAAAATCTCTCAATGAATCAGGAGCAACCATTCCGTGGCAATATCTAAACATTTTCAAACTAACCCGAAAATGATTATTGCTTATTTGTTCTACCTGCATATCCCCTCCTAAAATATGTGTTGCACTTGAAAAACCAGTGATAAAAACCAGCATTAATGAAATAATCAATTTTTTCATATTCGTATAATTTTTAGAGTTTTTGTAAGGTTTTTTGATTGTATTAATAGATAATAATTTCCTGATGGAAAATCCAAAAGGTCAATATTTAGCTCCGATTTATCAATTTTTTCTTTTTTCAATAGAATTTCCCCCAGATTATTAATTAGCACATAAGAATCTATTAATTCATTTGAAATTGATTTCAAATTCACAATGTTAGCAGTCGGATTAGGGAAAACTAAAAAGGCATTATCCTCAATATTTTCTGTTAAATTCAAATTATTAATTTTTATACATTGAGAGGTATCAGTACAGCCATTTTTTGTAACAGCCAACGCGTAACTCCCATTTGATGGGATTGAAAAGTAAAATCCTGTATCACTTATATAAGGAGCAAAATTATTATAACAATCAAGCCATTGCAAAGAAGATAAGGTGTCATCAGCTTTTAAGTAGGGATGTACTATCGTTATTCCAGTATTAATTTTTTCAACAACTAACTCATAAACGCTATCACATCCAGATGGGTTTAGAATAACCTCTCTGTGAATCCCTGTGTTGTTGATTAATTTTCCCCTCCAAGAAATTGGCAAACTACATTGCATATAAAACAGACTATCTTTTAATTGACAATTATATTCTGCTGCACCAATATCCCTGTTTCCTATTAACTTTCGGTTTTGAGCATCAGAGGTATCTGCGGTGTCGCCATTATTTATAGCAATACTACCAGGCTTAGGAGATCTGGTTTTGGAAAAACCTCCATTGTCTTGAAAGTCACTTAAATTCAAACTAACATCCGAGACGGACAAATAATCCGAGGAAATAGCATGAAATAAAGAATCATCGATAATATTAAAACCCTTAGAAGTTAAAAAAGCAGTATCAGAAAAATTAGGTCCATTATTATTGGAATAAATCGAATTGGCTGAAGACACTTTATAGTTTGGGCTATAAAACTCAACTGCTGTTTCGCCAAGGGCAGATTCATTATTATAAACTGTTGTATTGGTTAATGATAAAGTGGAAAGATCATTGTTGTATTGAGAATAATTAACCGTAGCGTTAATTGCGCTTCCTTTGCCATGAGTTCTGTTTTTCTCGAAAGTACAACGGTTAATATCTACTACAAAATTAGATTGTTGACTGTAGTAAGGGCAAATGTGAAGGGCTCCCCCAACTGTTCCCGATGAGTTGTTATAAAACGTACAGGCATCAATATTGGCTTCAACATAGAAATAGGAACGTAAGTACATTACTCCTCCTGATGAATCCGAATGGTTGTTTTCAAAGGAACAAGTATTAATAGAATATAAGCTCCCAAATGAGGCAGAACTATTATAGGTAACTCCTCCATATTTAGAAGTGTTGTTGGAAAACCTGCTAGAATTTATCGTTACATTTCTACCTACCAAAACACCTCCAGACCAAACGGCCGAGTTTTTGTTAAATGTTGAGTTATTAATTTCAATCACTGGAGAACCTGTAAACCCCATATAAATAACACCTCCAGACCAAACGGCCGAGTTTTTTGAAAATAAACAGCCGTCAATTTTCACAAGATATCTGGCATCAATAACACCTCCTCTCGAATTGGCATGATTGTTTTCAAAAGTTGAATTTGTGAGGACTGCATATTGGGTATAAATAACCCCTCCCTGAGTGGCAACATTGTTTTTGAATATTGAATTCGAAACAAATAATGTATCACTATAGGAATTCATTTTTATTGCTCCACCTAAGGCACCGCCATTGCCATTAATCAAGCACACACTGTCAAATACAATATTGTAAGGAGAAGTTGAGCTTATTGTATTAATAACAAAATGCTGACTGTTTGGACCAGCGCTAATAAAAAGAGTGTCTGTTGCATTATAAAGCCCTTTGATAACAATTTTTTTGTTAAAAACAATAGAGGTATCAAGAAATAAAAATTGATTTCCCGAATTAATAAAATTAGGGTTGAATCGAATCGTATCCCCTTCACTTGCAAGCCCAATATTATGTCTTAGAGTTCCAAATCCGTTATCAAAAAGGCTATTGACAACAAACGTTGCTGCAAAAGAATTGACGGTATATAAAACTATAAGAATTGAAATTATTCTTTTCATTTAAGTATAAGTTTAATTGTTTTTGATTCTTTTTCAGTTTTCACTTTTAAATTATAAATTCCTGAAGCTAATGTTTTTGAAAAATTCATCCTGAAATTGTCTTTGACTATATTGTCTTCTTCGTAAATCAACTTACCTGATAAATCTGTTAATTGTATATTTTTAACTCCTTTTATTTGTGAAAAATCAATATTTACTATTCCGCTTGAAGGGTTAGGATAAACCGTAATATTGCCGTTTTTTGAATTCTCATTCGTTCCAACAAACATTATGCTAAAACAAGAAGAAGTATCTGTGCATCCATTTTTCGCAACCACAACTGCATATGATCCGTTATTAACGGCAGTAAACACCTTGGATGTTTCTCCTGTTAAAACTGTGTATCCGTTGTTGCAATCTACCCATTGATAGGTTACCCCAGTTAGCAATGACTCCAGAGTATTAGAACTTGTTTTGCTTACAAAATTATTAGTCAAAGGAACTATCGTTAAATTAATTGCAGTAATACTATCGCACCCTGAAGAATTTAGCAAAGTGTCTTTATAGACACCTGATGAGCTATAGGTTTTTCCATTGCTGGCAAAGTAATATTTATTACAAGCCGTAACATTCGTTAACGTAGAGCTGGGTAGATTAATAGTTAAATTAATGGTTATAACACTGTCACAGCCAATGCTGTTGACTAATGTGTCTTGATAAATCCCATTTGTAGAGTACAATCGTCCGCTTGAACTGACATAACTATTGCAAGTTGAAATATTGACGGAATTGTAAGTACTTCTTAGTATCGTTAATTGTAAAGTGTCTGCAGTATTGCAAAAGCTGCCTGCTGATAAAGTTTGAAAGTACGTCCCGGAAGAAGTGTAATTTTTCCCATACCAAGTGTAGTTCTCACAAGCTACAACATTGCCAGATCCTGCAGTATCGATAATTAAATGTAATCTGTAAATTGAATCACAACCAATAGTTTTAAAGCTAAAATCAGAATAATCACCAGATATTGAATAAACCTTGTTTCTCCAAGCTATATTAGAGCAAGTTATAATTGTATCTGATTTAAAAAGCTGACAATTTCCTTCGGCTGCTCCGATATCGCGTGTAGCTTTTAAGGGTCTATTTTGCCCATCGGATAAATCAGTTATATCGCCATTATCAACAGCATAACTTCCAATGAGCGGCATTCTGGTTTTTGTGAATCCACCGTTATTTGTCAAAACCCCTAATAAAATAACAGAGGAGTCCGCATGTAATGAATCGGATAAAACTCGATTTAAAAAAGTATCATCACCAATTAAATTATAACCATAAGATACAGTACTGTTAGATAGATTTTCAATATTATTAGAGTCTTTGTTAAGGGAAATAATGCTACTATAAACTTCTAATGAGTCGGATTTACAAAAAACACCATTTCCTTTTACAATAGCTTTGTTGTGAGAAATGGTTGAGTTTAAAACCTTTAGTTTTTCATATTTGTCAGCCATGTGAATTCCACCCCCTTGAACACTAGCTTCGTTTTCAGTAATAGTTGAGCGATTAACTGTCAGTTTTTTTATTGTAGAGTAAACATAACCACTTGTTGAATCTGAAGAAATCGCACCTCCTTCTTGAGCTTTATTGTTGTTAAGGGTGGAAGAAAAAATTTCTAACTCCTTTAATTTATAAACATAAATCGCTCCCCCTTTTTTAATTGCCTCATTATTTTGGAATATGGAATGGTTTATTTTTCCATTACTTGGCATTTGGCAAGCCCCTCCTTTATTAGAGGCATAATTATTAGTGAAATAAGAGGAATCAATTTTAACTAAGTCGTAATATTGATTTGAAGCAAAAGCTCCTCCATTCGTCCCTTTGTTTTTGTTGAAAATGGAATTTTTTATTGTAGCCATATCCACAGCAAATACTGCCCCACCATTGAATAAACTCTCATTATCTTCGAAAGTTGAGTTGTTACTTACAAAGTCGCCAGTATTTATTGCACCTCCATTATTTATGGCATGATTTTTATAAAAAAAGGAGTTCTCCGCAAGTGTTTGAGAAACTCGTGTATCATTATTAAATATAGCCCCACCATTTTGATTGGCTTTGTTAAATTTCAACACAGTGTTTTTTATGCCCACTTTAGAATATCCAGGTGCTGCCCAGGCATCGGATAAAGAATAAATTACTCCTCCGCTACCTATAGCTTCATTGTTCATAATCATACAAGAATCTATCAACACGGATGCAACATTTAAATTACCCGTATACGAGTCAGAAAAAGAATAAAAAGCACCGCCATGGCGGTTACTCCTATTGTTTTTGATTGTGCATTTGTTTGCAATTATTTCAGAATAAGTGTTGGGAGTTCCACTAACAGCAGACTTGCCTAATCCGTATGCATAAGAATAAACGGCTCCTCCATCCTTGCCAGCTATATTATTGCTAATGATTGAGTTATCAAATGTAATTCGGGTATTACTATATATATTTCTAGTGTTCACATAAGAAGTTCCAACAGACCTTCTTGAATATAAAAATATTCCTCCACCTTCTAATATAGAGGAATTATTAATCAATTCTGAGTTTGAGAATTGAATTCTAGAATAACTGGAACTTGAAATGCTGCTACTCAAATAAGAGTAACAGTATATGGCCCCTCCTTGGTTAGCGGAATTACCATAAAATTTAGAATCCTCAATCTTCATAAGATGAGTTACTTGGTCTGTTTTAATAGCTCCTCCTTTACTAGTGGCTATATTGTTTTCAAATTTTGACCCACTGATTTCCATATACTTTCCTTTAGAGTAAATCGCACCCGCGTCACGGGGACTACTATTATTTCTAAACAAACTGTTTTTTATTGAAATAGTATCTCCGTCAAAGTAGATTGCTCCTCCGTTATTAAGTATATATATATTTGTATTCCCAGCACTATTTCCATCAATTATCGATAAGCTATCTATCCACAAGTCTTTTTTGGATAAACCATGAAGGTCAGCACTAAGAACAGGAAAACTTGAATTCCCGCTGATAAATAAAGTGTCTGAAGAATTATATAAACCTACTATTGTTACTTCTTTATTAATCTTAATTGTACTCAACAGGTTAATCGTATCGGAACCTCCAATTATTAATGAGTCGGCAAACCTTATAGTATCTCCTGGTTTTGCATTATCAACTACGAATCTCAACGAGCCGTAGCCATTATCTTTCTTGTTAATAACGTATAGAGTAGTAGGATAATGTCCAATGCAAACTGGATTACTGACACACCCATTTTTACTTAAATACACGGTATATTTTCCATTGTAAAGTGCTTGATAGTTTCGACTTGATCCATTAAACTCAGGCCATAACAAGACACAATTTCGCCACTGATAAGTGGTTGTGGCATCGTTGCTAGTCATAATATATCCGTTTATTGAAACGGTTGTATCAATCGTGGTCACAGTTAAAGTTAATGTATCCATGGTACCGCAACCTCCAGCTCCCGATATTGATTGATAATAAACACCAGTTGTAGCATAGGTTTTACCATACCATACAAAAGGCTCACAGCTCGATATTGCTCGAGTACCAATAGTATCAACAAGCAAATTAATTGTAATTACACTATCGCAGCCTGTTGAATTTGGGATAACATCCGTATAGGTCCCGGAGGAATAATAAATCAAACCAGAAGGCGAAACATAATTTCCACAACTTGTATCATAAAGTGTAGTATAGGTTAAAACGTTCAAGGTTAAGTTTAATGTATCAAATCCTGAGCAACACGGAGTTGTGGAAAGAGGTTGATAATAAGTGCCTGATGCTAAATAAGTTTTCCCAAACCAAGTAAAGCTATTGGCACAAATTGTTTTTGTTAAAGTTCCGTTAGTATCTATAATTAAAACCAAGGTAAATATGGTATCACAACCCATAGGGTTAATTTCTGTTAACATAAAAGTGCCTGAAGTATCGTGGAGAGTTCCTTTCCAGAAATAACTTGCTGAAGTGATGATTGTATCTAATTTCGATTGTTGACAATTATTCTCTGTTGCTCCCACATCTCTAACTCCGATAACCGGCCTGTTTTGGGCATCGGAAATGTCTGTAGGGTTTCCCCCATCAATTGCAATGGAAGGCGGAATAGGCATTCTTGTTTTTGTAAAACCACCATTAAATAAGGAATATGGGGCTAAATTTACCTGTGAAGGACTTACATTAACCGAATCTGAGAGGACAAGCCCTACAATACCAGTGTCTGAAAATAGATTATTACCACCAGAATTTATTTTAATAAGGCCACTATTATAAATAAAACTTGTGTCTAATGAAAGCAGAATACTGCTTTTAAAATCAACTTTAGAATCAAAGTAATTAGAAATGGAGGCGTCAGCTGAGGAACAATAAATAGTTCCACCATTTCTTACGGCATTATTGTCTACAAAAGTTGAGTTTAACACATTGACCTGAGAAATAGAGCTATCAATCATATAGTAATTCTCGCTAGTTGAAAGTATTCCACCACCATCATTCGTGGAAGTATTGCTTGTAATTGTTGAGTATGAAATATCAACAATGGATTTTGCCGTAGATAAAGAATTTCCCGTGTATAATGAAGCTCTGCTATAAACACCTCCACCATAGGCTCCTGAATTGCTATCAAGAGTTGAATGCAAAATTTTCACATTTGATTCCGCGTATTTTACTGTAGATGAACAAACACCTGACGAATAAATTCCACCAGCAACGTAGCTGGCAATATTTTTACTTAGGGTAGAGTTACTAATTGTAACAAAGGAAGAAGAAGAATTAGAAAAAGAATATATTCCAGCTCCTGATTGCGCATTATTCCCTATAATTTTTGAATTATTAATGTCGATTTTGGAATGAGACCGAGCAGATGATGTTGATTTATTGTCTGCATGTATCCCACCACCACGATTGGTACATGTATTAAAGCTAATCTCAGAATTATTAACTAATATTTTGGTATAACTTCCTGATGATGAATTTGTTGAAGCGTGTATCCCAGCGCCATATTTTGAAACATTATTATTAATTTTACTATTGTAGATTTTAATTTTATTTGTATCTCTATCTGACCAGCAACTAATACCACCACCCCACACTCCACCTGAATTATTGGTTATACTCGAGTTTTGAATTGTAAGATCTGAAGAAGAGTGACTGGAATTTGAATAAATTGCACCGCCTCCGCCACTTGACGTTGAAGAATTCGAATTATTAGTAAAACTACTGTTATCAATAAAAACAATTGATTTTGTAGATGATGAATTAGAAGAAGCACTACTACTAACAGCTCCACCGGTCCTTCGTGACGAATTATTATTAAATGTAGAATTTCTTATTTCAACTTTAGAAAAATCTCCATTATTATTTGATCCACAGCTTGAAATTAATCCACCTCCACTTCCTCCTGTACTATTATTGCTAATATCCGAGTTTGATATTTTAATTACAGAGTTTGCTCTACTTGTGAAACAAACCATTCCACCTCCACTACCAGAGGCATTATTATTAACAACTTTGGAATTCAAGATTGTTAAATTGACATAAGAATAGGTGGATTGAAGATAAATGGCTCCTCCTTGATAGGAAGAGTTTCCTCTTAAGACACTGTTATTAATTGTAATTTCAGATGAATAGAATAAAGAAACAGATTTGATTGCACCCCCAGATCCTGAAATACCAGCAGCTCCATTTATCAAAACAACAGAATCAAAATAATTGTTAATACCACCAGTAGCTCCATCCAAATCAAATATGCTTACTAAGCTATCACCCGATATGAAAAGAGTATCAGTAGAATTATAAATTCCTTTATAAATCAATGACTTTGTAGATGGTAATGCGGAGATTAATAAAATTGTATCACTCCCACCTGCAATCAAACTTGGCGAAAACCTAATCGTGTCCCCTGAACTTGCTGAAGCCATTACTGCTCTCAAAGAACCCGCACCCGAATCGTTGGTGTTGGTAACTGTGTCCGTTGTAGAAAATGCAAAACTAAGGGAACAAGAAAAAATTAAAAGTAAAATAAATTTATTCATAAAAGGGATGTAATTCGTTATCTTTCATAAAGATAGAAAATATTTAGTGTTAACTTAAACCACGAGTCAAGTTATCTTGAAAATAAGTCATTTAAACTTGAATTTTTTACGCAAACACAGAATAATTAAACCAAGAATTGTAATTTTACAAGAACAGATATAACGAAATGAGCAAATTACACATTTACAACACCTTAACAGGAAAAAAAGAAGAATTCAAACCAATTATTGAAAATCAAGTTGGGATGTATGTGTGCGGACCTACTGTTTATAGTGATGTTCACATAGGAAATGTAAGAACTTTCATGTCGTTTGATGTGGTGAATCGGTATTTCAAATTTTTGGGGTATACAGTTCGATATGTCCGAAATATAACTGATGTAGGACACTTACTTAACGATGCAGATTCTGGAGAAGATAAAATTGGGAAACAAGCTAAATCAATGAACTTGGAACCTATGGAAGTGGTTCAACATTACACCAATGGATTTCATGATGTGATGGATGCGTTTAATATTTCGAGGCCAAGCATTGAACCTTCGGCAACGGGTCATTTGATTGAACAAATTGAAATGGTTCAAGAGATAATGGACCAAGGATTTGCTTACGAATCCAATGGTTCCGTTTATTTTGATGTAGAAAAATACAACGAAGCTCACCATTATGGGAAGCTTTCAGGAAGAAAAATAGAAGATTTATTATCCAACACTCGTGAATTAGATGGGCAAAGTGAAAAACGAAATCCGTTGGATTTTGCCATTTGGAAAAATGCAGATGAAAGTCATATCATGCGATGGAATTCTCCTTGGGGACAGGGATTTCCAGGATGGCATTTGGAGTGCACAGTAATGAGTACCAAATATTTAGGAGAGACTTTTGATATTCATGGAGGTGGAATGGATTTAAAATTTCCTCATCACGAATGTGAAATTGCACAAAGTAAAGGAGGAGGAAAACCAGACCCAGCAAATTATTGGATGCATACGAACATGCTCACTATGAATGGAGCCAAAATGAGCAAAGCTGTTGGAAATGTTGTTTCAATTGAAGAGTTAAGAACTGGAGATCACGATTTGCTTGAAAAAGGATTTGATGAAATGGTAATTCGTTTTTTCATGCTTCAGTCTCATTATTCAAGCACATTAGATTTTTCAAGTTCCGCATTATCAGCATCTGAAAAAGGGTTTGATAAATTGATGAAAGCCTTAGAAACGTTAAAAGAACTTAAATCCTCAGAATCTTCTTCGGTTGATGCAACAGCATTGAGAGAAAAATGTTTTACTTCGATGAACGATGATTTTAATACCCCAATTCTTATCGCGCATTTATTTGATGGAGTGAAAATGATTAATTCTATTGATGCTGGGAAAGAAACAATTGATGATGTTAATTTGAAATTGTTAACCGAAACAATGAATGGTTTTGTAACTGAGGTTCTTGGGTTGAAAAGTGTTGACAAAGACTCTTGTTCTGATGGACTGACAGACGAATTAATGAGTTTGGTAATTAAGTTAAGAAATCAAGCTAAACAAAGCAAAAATTACGGAATGGCGGATGAAATAAGAGATGAGTTGTCAGGCATGTCTATTACACTTAAAGATTCAAAAGAAGGAACATCATGGGAAAAAAATTAGTAGTTATTGTCGGCTTGTTGGGTATTCTTTTTTCTTGTAAGGAAGAGATTAAGCCAACCAAGAATAAACCTCAAATTATTTCAAAAGTAGTTACGCCAATTTTTAATGCGGATACTGCGTATCAATTTATTCAGTCTCAGGTTGATTTTGGACCAAGAGTTCCGAACAGCGAGGCGCATGCAAACTGTGCTGTTTGGCTGGAAAATACTCTAATGAAATACGGAGCCAAAACTTTAGTTCAAGAAGGAGAAGTAACGGCATTTAACGGAGATAAATTACAGATTAAAAACATCATTGGTCAATTTAGTCCAGAAAAAACCTCTCGGGTTTTATTATTTGCTCATTGGGATACACGCCCAGTCGCTGACAAGGACACCGAAGATAAAGACAAGCCCATAGACGGAGCAAATGACGGAGGAAGTGGAGTAGGAGTGATTCTTGAAATGGCGCGCCAGTTTAGTATCAAAGCACCAACGGTAGGAGTGGATGTAATTTTCTTTGATGCAGAAGATTATGGAACTTTTAAAGGGAGCATGAGCACAATGGCTGACGATTGGTGTCTTGGGAGTCAATATTGGGGAAAGAATCCACCGATAGAAAATTTCAGACCGAAATATGGAATTTTGTTGGATATGGTAGGGGAGAAAAATGCTCAGTTTCCAAAAGAATATTTCTCTTTGTATTTCGCTCGAAATGTGGTGGAAAAAGTTTGGAGCACAGCTCAGAAACTGGGGTATTCTAATTATTTTATAAACCGAGAATTAAGCGGTTATCAAGCTATAACGGATGACCACAGGTATGTGAATATTTTAGCTAATATTCCCTCAATTGATATAATTAGTTACGACCCTGATAGAAATAAATTTGGAGATTACCACCATACTCACGATGATAACATGTCCGTGATTGATAAAAACTCATTGAAAGCAGTTGGTCAAACGGTGATGGAGGTGGTTTATCAGGAGAAGTAATTATTTTAACATTCCTGCAAATCTTTTCAGCTGAAGTTCAGCAATCTTGGCATTATAAGTTGCATTCAGTAAATTGAGTTTAGTATTTATCAAATTCAATTGTGCTTGTCTAAAATCTAAGGAAGTGATTTTTCCTAAATTGAATAGTTCCTTTGATTTAAGGAAGTTTTGATTGCTTACTTCTACATTAATTTTTTCATTTTCAATAATAGCTTTTTGGGTGGTGTATTCTGCCCAAAAAGTTGCCAATTGATTTTCTAAATTTAATTGGATTTTTTGTTTGTTCAATTCTTGAGTTCTCATAGCAATTTTTGCATTTTGAACTCTAACTTTTGTAGCCCCTCCATCAAAAACATTCCAACTTAAGTTAAGTCCTGCACTCAGTCCAGTTGACTGTTGTTTTGCTAAGAATCCTGCAGGGCCATTGTCATTAAAATTATACCCATAAGATGCATTAGTAGTCACACTTGGCAACCAACCTGCTTGATTTATCTTCAAATCTTGTTGGGTAATAGATTGATTCAATTCAAGTTGTTTCAGTTCATTGTTATTCGATTTTAATTGCGACAACAATTCCAAATAAGACAAATTACTGTCTAACCTTACCTCTGAATCTACTGAAAATCCGATGCTAATTTCTCTACCTAATAAAAAGTTAAGATTTCTGCGGTTGTTTTCTACTTGAACAGCAACATTAATTAAATTAATACTATCCTTATTAGCATCCACTTTTGCGTTCAAAATATCCAAGTTGGATTTTTGACCATATTCTTGTTGCACGGTAACTCGTTCCAACCTTTCTTTTGAGAGTTTATAAGCTTCTTCTATTGTTTTTTTCTGCTCTTGGCTTCGAGCCAAATTGTAATAGGTGGTATACACATCTATCAATGTATTTTCAATCTGTGTTTTCTTTTGAAGGGATGAAAGGGCATAAAGGTTTTTTAATTTATCATATTGATATTTTCTTGCTCCCCCATTAAACAGCACATAATTTAGCCCAACTGAAGCTCCATACCCTGAAGTTTGAACTCCCTCAATATCCCGTTCGTTTCCTTGTTGATCAGTAATTTTAGCATTGGAACTATTATATCGAGCATCAGCATTTGCAGTAACTGTTGGCAAAAAACCAGAGTTATATACAGATTTATTATTATCTGCTTGAACAACAGAGTTTTCAGCCAATTGAATATCGTAGTTGCTTTTTAAAGCAATGGCAATAGCATCTTCCAAATTAAGAACGCTTTGTCCAATTCCTAAAGTTGGAACTAAGAGTAAAATGATTAGTGAATTAATAAAATTTTTCATCTGTATTCCTTTTGTTTTGTAGTTGAGTTTTTGAAGTAACGCATAGGGTTAATATTCCTCATATTTTTCTACTGTAAGTTCTTTTACCGCTCTCTCCACGGATTCTCTGGTTGGTTTTTCTTCTTCCCAGAACGCCCAGTTTTCGGTATCCCAAAACCATTTGACATAAACCTTAACCGTATTAACGGTAGAAAGAAAAATAGGAAGTAGTAGCAAAGTAAGCACAGTGGCAATTAAAATTCCATAGACAATTGATATTGCCATTGGAATAAGAAATTGTGCCTGAAGACTTGTTTCAAAAATAAGTGGAGTAAGTCCGGCAACTGTGGTTATGGTTGTTAAGAATATGGCTCTAAACCTTGATTTACAAGCTTCCATTAATGCGTCTTCAAATTTCATACCTTGCTTCAAGTTAATGTTGAATTTACTTATCAATACCAATCCATCATTTACCATAATTCCTATAAGTGCAATAATCCCAAGCATGGAGAGCATATTTATAGAAAAACCATGAATCCAGTGACCCCAGCCAATTCCTATCAAACTAAATGGAACTAAAAAAATAAGTACAAAAGGTTGGCTGTAGCTTCTGAAAGTAAATGCGATTACAACATAAATAAATATTAAAATAATCCAACCTGTAGGATTTAAAGAACGCTGTGTTTTCACAGCTTCTCTATTTTGACCTTCATATAATGGAGTAACTGAAGAGTATTTTGCCAAAATTGGTGGCATAATCGAATCCTTGATATTTGCCATATAATCCGAAGCACTTGCTTTTGGATTTACTAAATCTGCTTTAACTTGAATTTCGCGTTGCCCCTCCAAGTGATTGATAGAAATTTCTCCTCGAGCGATGGAATAATTGGCAATTTCACTAAACGGAACTCTTGTACCTGATGGAGAAACCAATTGCATATTGTACAAATTATTAATCGACATCCTTTCCGATTTATCGTAGCGAACCCACACTTTTATTTCATCCTCTCCTCTCTGAAAACGCTGAGCTTGTGCACCAAAAAAAGCACTTCTCACTTGACTCATTACATCATTTAGAGTAAAACCAAGCAGATAGGCATTGGATTTTAGATTAATGTCAATTTCTTTGATTCCTTGAGGGTCATTGTCTGTAATGTCTTTGACTCCCGAAATATTTTCAAGTTCACTTTTTAACTCTGCTTTTGCAGCTTTTAGTTCTTTGATATTATTTCCTAATAGAGAAACTGCAATTGGGCTCCCACCAAAAACTGATCCTGAACCAAATACTAAGCTTTCTGCTCCAATAATTTCATCTGCGGTATCTTGTATGGCATTAGTTATTTCAGGAGAAGAAAAATCTCTAAGTTCTCCTTGCAGTAGATTTACAGTAAGCGAAGCTTTGGAAGAACCAGGACCAATAGTTTTTATTACATTCAAAACCACAGAATCTCGTCCAGTTTGCTTTTTGCCTAAGTCAGCATTTACTTCCCAGACACTTTCTTCTAATCTGCTAATCAGCGAATCAGTTACGTTTTCATTCGTTCCTTGTGGCATATTCAAGGTAATTTGAACTCTATCACTTGCGATTTGTGGAAAAAAAGTAAAACGGATAACTCCTCCAAAAAGAGCTCCTAAAGTGATAATAAAAAATGCCACAAAAATTGAAAAGCTAATGAACTTGAATTTCATTGTGAAGTTTAAAACAGGGGTATATAATTTATCCCTCATAAAGTTCATGAACTGCTCCGCTTTTAAGTTAAATTTAAAAGGTTTAGTACCTTTTTGTAAAGTTTTGGAATGAGATATGTGTGAAGGCAATATCAACAAGGCTTCAATTAACGAAACTGATAAAGTAAGTAAAACAATGACCGAAACTTCACTGAAAAATTCTCCAATTCTTCCATCCAAAAATAAAAATGTAGCGAAAGCCAAAATAGTAGTTAGAATTGCGGAAATAATAGGAGGGATTACCTCTATGGTTCCATCTATTGCAGCCCGAATTGGAGATTTCCCTTTTTCATGATGCGAATAAATATTTTCGGCAATCACAATTCCATCGTCCACTAAAATTCCAATCACGATAATCATCGCAAATAAAGAAAGTACATTAATTGTAACATCAAAAAACCCTGCGATTGCAAACATCCCTAAAAAGGAAATAGGAAGTCCAAAAGCCACCCACATAGCAATTCTTGGTTTTAAGAAAAAAGAAAGGATAATCAAAACAAGCATCATTCCCTGCCATCCATTTTTGAGTAATAAATTGGTTCTATCCACTAATGTGATGGACGAATCAGAAGTAACATTTAACTTTATATCTGAGCTTGTTGAGTTATACTTGGCTATGTATTTTTTTACTTTCTCTGCCGAAGAAATCAAATCTTCACTGTTAGTATTTTGAACAGTCATGTTTACCGATTTGTTTCCATTAAAAAAAGAAGCGTTGGGTGTTTCATTGAATCTATCGCGTAATATTGCTACTTGTTTTAGCAGTACAACACTTCCCTGAATATCAGATTTTACCACAATATTTTCAAGGTCTTTTGCAAAATATGCTCTTGTGCTTGCACGAATTAGATATTCTTCGGAAGATGTTTTTATTGAACCACCAGTAGTTACCAAGCTATTTTGGGAAACGGCTTGTGCCACTTGCTGAAAATTCAGATTATAAGCTCTTAATTTTGCTTCGGTAACTGCAATTTCTATTTCTTCATCTGGGAATCCACTCAGTTTTACTTGTGAAATTCCGTCCATTCTTAGCAGTTCTTTTTCTATTTGTTGGGCTTTTTGTTTTAAAACTTTTAACGGAACACCGTTTCCATTTACCGAAAAAGAAATCGTTTGTCGAGTAGCTTGCTGTTTTGCGATAACTGGAGGCTCCATTCCCGATGGAAAACTTGGAACTTTATCCACAGCATTTTTCACATCTGCTAAAATTATATCTGTATTGTAGCCTTTGAAAGTTTCGATAGTAATTTGAGCGGTATTTTCATAGGATTTTGATGTTACCCTATCTATACCTTCAATTCCTTTTAGATTGTCTTCTATTTTCAGCACCACTCCTTCTTCCATTTCTTGTGGAGAAGCACCAGGATAAGCCAAGTTTATAGTTATAATCCTCGACTCGGACAATGGGAAGAATGAAGAAGTTAATGACTTGTAACCTAAAAGTCCAAACAACACAAACCCGATAACTACAATCCATGTAGCTATGGGGTATTTAATGAAATAAGCGATTAGTTTTTGCATAATGCGAAAGGAATAAGGGGTTAGTTTTTAGGCGACACTTTCATCCCCTCATACCCATTTGGCATTGGCAATGTGACTAATTGAGATCTATCTGTTAATCCTTTAACGATGACAGAGTTGTCTCCTGAATGAACTATCGCAACAGGCTGCTTGACCAACAAACTGTCTTTTAGGATAAACACGAAACTTTCATCCACAAGAAGCTTTCGGTCAAATTCAAAAACATTTTCAATTTCTTGAGCTTTTATGTCTGCTTTTAGGTACTCGCCTTCTTTTAGCTCATTGGAGCGAATTTCAACAAAGAGTTGTAAGGTTTGAGAAGCCCTATCTATTTGAGGGTTTATTCGAGAAACTCTTCCCTTGTAGGTATTTGATTTATCAATGCTTTCAAGCATTACTATTTTACCAATTTTTAGAAAGTTTGATAAGCTTGCGTTCACATTGAGTTCCAGTTCATAAATTCCAGGTTTGATGAATTCTCCCAGTTTTTGCCCCGGAGAAACTAAAGTCCCTGGAGTGATATTTGCCTCTACCAACACACCTGAAAATGGAGCTGAAATTGTATATTTTGCAAGTCTTGTTTCTAAATTCTTAATAGAATAATAATTGGAATAAATGTTTTTACCAGTGATGTAGTTTACAAAACTCTCATTTTTAATTTCAGGAAGTTTTGGTAAGCTTTTATCAGCGGAAATAGAAGAAACATAACTTTTCCATTTAGCTAATTCGGTAGGGTAATCAAATTGGATGTCGGCTAATGTTGACGTAATTAGACCCTTAAACGCAATTCTTTGGGATTTAACGGATGCAACAAACTCCGAATTATTAATTCCGATTAAGGTTTGCCCAGCTCTGTATTTTGTTCCTGCTTTAAATGGAGTAGAAGTGCGTTGAAAAACCCCTTGAACTTCGGAGTAAATTACCATTCTGTCTTTTGCCATGATAGACCCAGTGCTGTTAATTTCCACAGGAATTTTGGTGTTTTCAACTGTTTTTGTGGTCACAGTCTTAAGAACGGAAGAAGTATTTTTCTTTGGAGCTTTTTTACTTTTTGAAATTATATTGCAAAGCTGAATTGATATAAATATTATAACGATTCCAATAATGGTTAAAATAGTCTTTCTCATAATTTGTTTAATTAAAAAATGAACCGACTTTCTCATCAGTTACATTCTTCTGTATGGTTTTTAATACTTTTTTGACTGATTCTATTTCTTCTTTTGAGATATTTTTTTCTATGGTTTTTGCCATTTCACGAAAATGAGGAATAGCTTTTTCCAAAATTTTTTCACCTTTTTTGGTCAAATGAATGTGGTTTTTTCTTTTATCCAGTTCAGACGAACATTTGATTATATATCCCTTAGTTATGATAGTATTTATCATCCTCGTAAGAGAAGATTTATCTCTATTAGCATAAACTGCTAATTCATTTTGTGAAATCCCATCATTCTCTGCAATAGTTTTAAGCACCACAAATTGCATCTTGCTCAAATCAATATTGTTTTCATTCAGAATATCTTCGATTTTATGTTCGATGAGTTTCATGGTTCTACCGATCCATGGGCCAAGAGAATCTTGGAATTCTATGTGTAATTTTTCATTCACAAAACAAAGGTAATTAGAATGTAGTTGTATATGCAACCATATTCTAATTAATTTTAGAATTAATGGGAATAGGCTTTTAAAAAAACGCTCGAATCTCGACAGTTCCTGCGTGAATAGTTTTGATGTTTTCTGGTTTACGACCAGTGTAGTTTAAGGATAAATCAAGATTTTTTGCAATACGCTTATTTAGAATTAATTCCCAAGTCAAATTATTTCCGCGTTTGAGTCCTTCCAACATCTCGTATTCGAGAGAGGAATTATCGGCCCCAACAAAACCTATGGCCACAAAATTAAATTCGGCACCTAAGTTCAGTTTATTGACAATAGTATATTTTATTGCAGTACCCAAAGTGCTAATTGAGGCAAATTCTCCCTCTGTTTGATTTCTTTTTTCTTGATAAGAATATTTAAAATCCCAATTAAAATTATTGTCTTTTTGAAAGGTAATAACAGGAGAAGTTTTAATATAATTTATGTTGAAATTTCGAGAAGTCAAGAAATCTGATTCTAATGATTTCTGACCTTGTTCGTTCTCCCATTTAACTAATATTTTCTTGAATTGATAGCGTAAATTTACGCCAAAAGAAGTTCTATCTCTTGTATTGAAACCATTGGATAACAGCAATTTGTTGCTGTTGTTTTGAAATTTTAATTCAACACCATATTTATAACCTGTTCTATTAAAAAACAGGGAGGAAAGAATTTGTTTGTTAAGAGAAACAAGAGAAGAATCTTTCAAATTATTGGCAAATGGATTCAAACTTGTTTCCACACTTTCTTGTGTTGTTTTACGATCAATCCGATAGGCAGAAACCGAGGAAATTTTTGAAACAAATTTCCAGAATCTCTCTTTTTTATCTTTCAACAATGTTCTTGGATTTATAGAAACCGATTGGCTAAATTGATTGGAATAGGTTCTCACATATTCATTGCTTTGCGTGAATACTCGAATATAGTTGGCTTGATCTTGAAAGGCTGCAATCTCAAATTCATTTATTTCTTTACTTCCATTTTTATTGTAATCAATCCAGGTAAAAACTCCTTGACCAGGATTTACTTCCACATATACAAATTCTCGTTTTTGCTCCAATCCAGATCCAACACTGTAAAACGTATTAAGTGAAACAAGTTGCTTCCAAAATGAAGTGCTAAAATTAGTCTGGTTCAAGAAAGTATTCTCAGGAGTGGATGATGAAACAGAATCAGTGGGCACAAGATTACGATAAGCTATATTCCCCTTTAATCGGGTTCTTTTGTTCTTTGAATTAATCCCATAGTCCAATCCAGCTTCATTGGAATAAGCAGATTGAGTGAGAGAATTCGCGATTGATTTTTTTTCATTTCGATATCCATAGTACAAGCTAAAAAAGCGTGAATCATTTTTTGTGTTCTTTAGAAAAAGCCTACCATCATAAAAAGAATAACTTGAATTGAGCAGAGAATCGTTCTTAACAAAAAGATTATTCTCCAATTCATCCTGATAACCAATTGAAATTAATCCCAAATCATACTCAATCAAAGTCTTGTGGCGATAAAAGTTTGTATTAATCTCGGAAATAGAGTTCAATAAACTCCCCGAATAATTTGCTTTCACTTTTTTCTTATCAATTTTAACTCCTAAATTATTTTTGAATCCTCTAAAAGTTTCTCCCAAGTCCAATACATCTAATTGGTAATTAAATTCACCTAAGCTATCGTTTTTCAACCCTAAAGATAAGTTTCCAAGCAACAGAGGAGTGGTTATGTCTTGGTAAGGTAAGTTCCAATTTCTATTGAATTCAATAGCTCTAAATTTTTCGATAGGGTTAAAATTTACGCTTGTAAAATCAACAGAACCTCCTGTTGTTAAATGATTTGAATGAATTTTTTTGTTATGAATCAATTCAAGTTTGGTTCCAATACCGTAATTATTAGAGTTCCCTTGAGATGAAAATGTATTCAAATCATTATTAGATAATCCTACATCAGTTTTAATGGTTAAATTTTCGGTTGCTTGAAATAAATTTTCGAGTGTAAGTAGCTGTTTTCTTTTGGGTGTAATAATTAGAACCACAGGTTCATAATTCCCATTTTTAATAATCTGGCCACCTACTGTATCGGGTTTTATCCATTTGTAGACTTTGCCAAAAGGGGAAAACCCTTCTTGAATGTAATTTCCATTTCCTTGCCCTAAGTCGCTGAATTGAAGCCGATATAAGGTTGTATCAGCACTCGTTGAGAATTGGTAAATAGTATAACCTAATGAATCTTTTTTAAGGTAAGAAACCACATTTTCTTCTTCATCTACAGTGTTTTCTCTTTCGATGATTGCACGAGAAATGTCGTTTCCGATTGAGTTCATTAAGGCTATTTCAGGATCAGTTAAGTCCTGAAACAACGGTTGATTTTTGTGATCTTGTTCGCTAAAAAAACGAATGAACGAAGTAGATTTTTTAGTTTTAAATTTCACCTCTGAATGGAGCATAGTTCTTAAATAGTTTCTGTCTGAATATTGAAACTGCACTTCAATTCTTTTGTTCTTAGTAATTAAAAATTTTGGAGTAAATGTAATTTCAGCGGTGTTGTAATCAATTATATAATCATTTTCGGCACCTCTTTTTAATAGAATTCCATCCACAAAAACTTGTTCCGTTCCAGACAGAATCAAAACAAATAATTCGTTGTCAACTCCAGTCAATTTATAGGGACCTTGGTTACTTTCAATTCCTTGAAAGAACTGTATGCGATATTTTCCTCGTGATACAGCTGCTCCAGCTTCTGCTCCAATTGTCGAACTATCACCCAATTCAAATTGATTGGAATAAAACAATCCTTGATTTTTTTTTCGATATCTCAAATAATGAGATTCCATACTTTCCTTTACGTAATCCCCTGCAATGAGCTTCCATCTATTTTCCGAAAGTTGGATAAAAACATTGTCAAAATCCTGCAGCTGTTGTGTGTTACCATCTGGCTGAATAGGAACATTATCATCAGTCACGGAAGCTAATACTTCAATATTTCCTCCAATTTTTCCAGATAATTGAAGATTAAAATTAGAATTAACACCAAGATTTTGAGCATTACCGACAGAAATTCCTCTGGATATGCTACCTGATTTATTTAGATTGTCGAGCCCAAATAAATCCAATTCTTGTTTTTGATTTCCACTGCTTTTGAACGGATTAGAATAATTAATTTCGGGTTGAATTAATGCAGTATCCTTGTTGGAATATACTTTAGAAAAATCAATGGAAAACAAAAGATACTCGACTTGTAAATTTACGGGTAATTCTCCTTTCCATTCAAGGGTTGAAGATGAGTAGTTAAGGGTGAATAAAGAGTCGGAAACAGCAGTTTTCCCAATAAAAATTTTAAAAGAATTGGGAACAATGGATAAGCTATCCAATTGATAAAAACTGGAATCCAATACGATGTTTTTGGTTACTTTCTGACTCCAAGCATTAGCACTTACAATCAAGACCAAAGTTAACACCCAATATTTCTTGGAAAAACTCACTTCCAAACTTACGATTTAACTCGAAATTTGTTGTTTAAACAGCCGACAAAAGAAGCTTTTTATCAAAAGTAAATCGTTATAAACAACCGTTTTTCAATAACACTTAAAATAAAAAGTAAACTCAAACGTAACTTTAAGTAAGTTTGCCGTTATAGAGTTAACCAAAATCAGAACTGGATGAGAATTTTCAATTTACTAATCATACTAATACTTTCAGGGCCATTATTTTCTCAGAAAATAACACCTTATAAATTGGAATCAAATTACTATGACGCCAAAAAAACTAAACTCCGAAGTAAGGGATATGTGAATAACAATCCTTACCTCAGTTATTTTGGTGCCAAAGAAGGAGAATGGAAGTTCTATCATGAAAATGGGAATCTGCAAGAGTTATCCTATTTCAACCAAGGTAAGTATGTAAATGAATCTTTACAATATTATCCTTCTGGGAAAATCATGATTAGAGGTTTTTTCTATTTAGGTGTTAAAGACAGTGCTTACACGTCATATTTTGAAAACGGAAGAATTGCTGAACATGGATTTTATAATAAAGGAGGCAAAATAGGAAAATGGGAATATTGGTATGTGGACAGCACTCTTAGAAAAATTTCAGTTTATGATAGTAATGGAATAGAAAAAGTAGGTTCTTTTTGGAATAAAAAGAAAAAGAAAACTGTGAGTAATGGAAACGGAGAGCTAACAACTTACTTTAATAGTGGAAATATAGAAACCCAATATTCTTACAAAGACAGTTTGTTGCATGGGGATTTTAAAATTTTAAAAGCTAATCAAAAACCCTCTTTAATAGGTAGTTATAAAAATGGAAAGAGAGAAGGAGAATGGAAATCATATTTTCTGATTGCAAACCAGCTTAAATCAGTTAAGAGCTTTAAAGGAGATAGCTTAGAAGGAGAATACACGCTTTACTTTAATAATGGCAAAAAGAATATTTCAGGATTTTTTGAAAACAACAAGAAACAAGGCGATTGGAAATGGTGGGATAGAAACGGAGGAAAAGACATGGAAGGCCAGTTTATCAATGATCTTCAATCAGGTATTTGGACGAGTTATTACCCATCAGGAAAAGTAAAATCTAAAGGAAATTATGTAGAAGGAAAAAAGCATGGGAAATGGGAGTTTTTCTATAAAAATGGCAGAAAATTTAAGGAAGGGACTTATAAGAAAAACAAAAAAGATGGAGAATGGAAAGTGTGGTTTGAAAATAAAAAACTATCTCACAAAGGAAATTTCAGCAATGGAAAAGAAAACGGATTTTGGGAATCTTGGTACGAATCTGGAGTTAAAAAAGACGAGGGAACCTACAAAAACGGTTTTTTTGAGGGCGATTGGAAAGGATGGTATCCTAATAAAGCATTAAGATATGAAGGCACTTGGAAAGACAATTACAAAACAGGAATGTGGAGTCATTGGCATTCAAATGGAATATTGAGTGAAAAAGGCAAACACAAAATAATTATTGAGAAGAGAAAAAAACTCAAAATACAAAAAACCATTACCAAGAGTGTAAAACACGGCAAATGGGAAATGCGTAGCAAAAATGACGGTTCTCTTGTGAGCAAGGAACAATACAAGAATGGGAAAAAGCACGGTAAATGGACTTATTATTATCCAGGAGGAGTATTGGTTTCATCACAAATGAAATACAAAAATGGATTATTACACGGCACATATAAAACCTATGACAGAAGCGGAAGGTTAATGAAAGAAGTGAATTATAAGAAAAATGTAAAACATGGAGTTAGAATTGTTTATGATGAAAAAGGCAATGTAATTAGCAAGACCAAATGGAAACATGGGAATAGGATAAACAAGGGTACCAAAGGATATTCTCCTATTTAATATTCTCTTATTCTTGGTTAGATTACAAAAATTAGTTTTATTGTAGGAAACAATACTGATTTAACATGCCAATTCAAATAGAAAAAGACGAGAGAGAACCCTCAAGAGATCAAAACCCTGGATCAAACCGAAACACAGGCGGAATAGGAGGAAAATGCTTATTAGCTTTAGCTCCAATTTTATTTAAACTGTTTGGTAAAAAACCAAAACTTTTAATAATCATTGCGGTTATTGGAGCACTTCTTTATTTTTCTGGAGGATTGGATAGCTTCCTTGGTGGAGGAGATTCAAATCCAGTTGTAGTAGCTCCGGACATGAATTCCAACCAAAAAGATTATGGGTTGGGAAGTAAGTATGATGAGGAGAAATACGTAAACACGGATATATTTGCATCTTTAGCAAATAACAAAAAGAACCCCCTACCAGATAGAGTTTCATTGTTGAAATACGCACCGAAAAGATTGAACCAAGGACAGCAAGGTTCGTGTGTAGGTTGGGCGAGTTCTTATGCAGCAAGAACAATATTGGAATCCCGAGCAACTGGCAAAAATCCAAATAACGTTGCAATGAGTCCTTCTTTTTTATACAATCAAATTGCACTCCCAAATTGTCAAGGAACTTATATTAGTGAAGCAATGAAATCACTTTCAAGTGTGGGAGATTTACCATTTTCGAAGTTTAAATACAACGAACAATCATGTGCCAGAAAACCAGATAATTATCAGAGAAATGAAGCCTCTACCTACAAAATAAAAGGGTATAACCGATTAACAAAAAACGGGAATAAGCATAAAACAGATTTACTTGCTATCAAGCAAAACTTAGCTCAAGGAGCTCCTGTTGTTATTGGAATGATGGTAGGAGGAAGTTTTATGCAAGGCATGCAGGGAAGAGAGGTTTGGCGACCAACCAACCAGGACAGATCACAGAGAGGATTTGGAGGACATGCAATGTGCGTGATTGGCTATGACGATTACAAAGCTGGCGGTTCTTTTCAAATTATGAATAGCTGGGGACCTTCTTGGGGAAAGAACGGAGTAGGATGGGTTACTTATAAGGATTTTGATTATTTCACTAAAGAAGCTTACGGATTATATCCAATGGGAAATGCAAATGATAAAAAGTTTGACCCGAACCGTTTAGTAATGAAATTTGGATTAGTTGCAAAAGAAACTGGACGTAATATTCCATTCAAATACATTGATGGAATAACTTTCAGAGTAAAACAACCGCTTGCTGCTGGAACAAGATTTAAATTAGAATCTACCAATTCTATTGAGTGTTACACCTATATTTTTGCTGAAGATACTGACGGAAGTAGCCGTGTACTTTTTCCATATACAGATAAGCACTCTCCATACTGCGGAATTACTGGAACTCGATTATTTCCTAACGACCATTCTCTTTTTCCAGATGAAATAGGAAACCGAGATAAAATGGCAATTATTGTTTCAAAAAAGCCATTTGATTATGACAAGATAAACACACTAATTAACTCAACGCCAGGAAATTCATTTCAAGAAAAAATCATGAATACATTTAAATCTGCAATGATTCCAAATGTAAAGTTTAACTCTTCTGGAGAAACTATTAATGTAGATTGCAATACTCAAGGGAAAGATATTTTAGCAGTTGTTTTGGAGATTGATAAGAAGTAATATAAATCATATGTAATACTGTTAAAACTTTCAAATTATTTAATAAAAGGCAAATAAGATGAAAACTATAAGCGTAACCTTTTTTGTGATTTTGATAAGTTTTTTCACTTTATCAGGATGTACCAACAGAAGTAAAATAAAAAAAAGTAGCAGTTCATCCTGGATAGATGGATTATGGCAAGGAACTGGTTACCAAATTGATTTGGAAAACGATAATCAATGGTCAATATCATTGAAAATAGATTCAAAAAGAAACATTTATACAATTAACTATTTAAGTATACCATGCAGAGGGCAATGGGAGTTAATCAGTATTTCAGATGAACAAGCTTTCTTTAAAGAAACTATCCATAAGGGTAGAAATTTATGTGTTAATAAAGGAAAGATAGTATTGTCTAAAATTGATGAAAACACCTTGATATATAGCTTCTTTAATCCAGGAGAGAAAAAAGCCAATGCGTTTTCAACCTTAATTAAAAACTAATGAGAAGTATTTATTTAATCTAAAATAAATAATGGAGGCTGATTAAAACAAAGAGTCATTTGAAAAATACACTAATCCTTAACCAAACCCTTTCTTTAACTGATATTGAAAAATTATCGACCAGTTATGAGCAAGTGGTATTTTTAAATTCCAATAACGATAACTCTATTTCCTATTTAGCCGTAGGAAAGAAAGCAGAGCTAAAAGCCAAGGAAAATCAAGTTTTTAAAGAGTTGCAAGAATTCATTAATCAACACCAAGATTGGGTTTTTGGTTATTTAGGTTATGATTTAAAAAATGAAATTGAGCCCACCCTTTTATCAAACAACTCTGATGAAGTTGGCTTTGGAGATTTCTATTTTTTTGTTCCAGAAATAGTTGTTGAATTAACTATTGATTTCACTAAAGTTCATTATTTTGAAAATGAAGAAAAAGATCATTTCTTGTCAATTTTGGAGAAAAACAACCAAAAAACGACCAAAAAAACCAAAAAAGTAAACTTTTCTCAAAGAATGAGCAAAGAAGAATATCTCGAAAAATTCAAGATAATTAAAGAACATATTCAACAAGGAGACATTTATGAAATGAATTTTTGTCACGAATTTTTTTCTGAAAACACCGAGATTAACTCTTTTGAAACCTACTCAAAATTAAATAATTTAACAAACGCTCCTTTTTCAACTTTTTATAAAAACGGAGAGCAATTTATTCTTTCAGGTTCTCCAGAACGGTATTTAAAGAAAGAAGGAAATAAAATAATTTCTCAGCCCATAAAAGGCACAGCCAAAAGAGGAAAAACCGAAAAAGAAGACAAGCAAATTAAATTAGAACTTTCACAAAATCAAAAAGAACGAAGTGAGAATATTATGATTGTGGATTTGGTGAGAAATGACTTGTCTAAGACTGCAAAAAAATCTTCGGTAAAAGTCGAAGAACTATGCAAGGTCTATTCGTTTGACACGGTGCATCAAATGATTTCAACTGTTACTTCTGAAATTGACGATTCCGTTCATCCCGTTGAGGTTTTGAGAACAACATTTCCGATGGGTTCTATGACTGGAGCCCCCAAAGTGGAAGCAATGAAAATCATTGAGAAATTAGAAACTACAAAGCGGGGAGTTTATTCTGGTGCAATCGGCTATTTTAAACCCAATCAGGATTTTGATTTTAATGTAGTTATCCGAACTTTGTTGTATAATAAAGAAAATCAATATCTGTCTTTTATGGTGGGTGGAGCAATTACGAGCAAAGCAACTGCTGAACAAGAATACGAAGAAACGTTATTAAAGGCGGAGGCCATGATATTGAGCTTGAAGTGAGAGGTTGGAAGCATGAAGTAAAAATTGACATACGACTTGTTGACATACGATTTACGACCTTAAAGTTCCAAAAATACATTTTCAAAGAATCCACTTTGTGTACCTTTGTGCTTTCTTCGTGAATCTTTGTGGTTAACTTTTTTCAGAGAAATCTTAAATCAAGAACATTAAATAACAAAATGAATAAAAAAACTCTAAATAGCGAACTGGACCGATTATCTATCGAAGAATTTAAGTCCCAAAAAAAGACTCCAATCATAGTGATTTTGGACAATATTCGAAGCTTAAATAATATTGGTTCTGTTTTCAGAACCAGTGATGCGTTTCGAATTGAAAAAATTTATTTGTGCGGTTACACAGCTACTCCGCCCAATAAAGATATTGCTAAAACAGCATTGGGAGCAACTAAATCAGTGGATTGGGAGCACAGAGAAGATATAATAGAATTAATTCAAGAGTTGAGAAAAAACACCACTGAGGTGTATGCGATTGAGCAAACTTCGGATTCAATTATGTTGGATAATTTCCAGCCTAAAAAAAATGCCAAAACTGCAGTAATTTTTGGAAATGAAGTGCAAGGTGTTCAACAAGAGGCAATTGATGTGTGTAATGGAGTAATCGAAATACCTCAAATTGGAACAAAACACTCGCTTAATATCTCCGTTTCAAACGGGGTTGTGCTTTGGGATTTGTTTTCTAAACTCAAATAGAGTTACAAAATCACCCAATTCTTTTTCTCAAATCAAAAGAATCTAAATTATTAAATTCAATGATTTCAATAAACTAAGTGATACTTCGTTCTAAACGGATAGACTTCTTTTACTTTTTTCACAAAAGACTAAAAATGAAAACACAGGCTCTAATTTTTTTACTTTTTTTTGTTGCATTTGGGATAAATGCTCAAGAAGATTATGGCGGTTTTCTTGGTAATTTAAAATATGGAGAATGGAGAGAATCTAAGAATAGGTATCAATTAACCTATGTAGGCGAATATTCAAATGGATTGAGAATTGGACATTGGAAAATTTACAATTCGAGAGGAATTTTAGAATGCGAAGGACTGTATGAGAATGGGATAATTAGCGGAACCTGGAAATCCTATTATGACAGCAGTTTGGCCCGGATAGACATCTATGATAATGAAAGAAAAATAAGAAAATCAACATCTTATCATTTCAAAACCAATAAAATATGGACCAAGACAGAGTATAAAATCAACTCAAATATATGCAAGTGCTGTTCATTTACCAACAAATATGATGGTGGAATAAGAGCAGGAAAATTTGAAGAATATTATGAAAACGGGAAGTTAAAAGAGGATGGAACTTATGAAAATAATAAGAAAACAGGGGAATGGAGATATTACAATCCAAAAGGGGTAATTAGGATGACAGCAACCTATAAAAATGGGGAACGCACAGAAAACAGAAGGCATTATGATGCTAATGGTAATCTTAAAAAAATAAACCAATTCGAAAACGGAATAAAAGTAGGGGATTGGAGAGAATATAGTAAATACGATAAATTAACAGGTGAAGGGTTTTATAAAAACGGAACAAAAATCGGAAAGTGGAAAATTTACTCTGAATATAACGACCAACTTTGGATTGGGAAATTTAAAAAAGGAAAGGAGAATGGGACATGGAAACTCTACAATACAGAAGATTTAAAACATTTGGTGTCTATTGGAAAGTTTAAAAATGGAAAGGAAGAAGGTACATGGAAATTCTATTTCAATAGTGGCTCAAATAAATTAAAATCTATAGGGAAGTTCAAAAACGGCAAGAAAATAGGGGAATGGAAATTTTATGAGTATGATGGCAGTCTATATAAAGTAGAACCATATAAAAATGGAAAGCTAAATGGAACGGTTAAGGAGTATTACTTTTCAAAAGGCGAAAGAAAATTATCTTTTGTTGGTGAATTTAAGAACGATGAAAAATCAGGTTACTGGAAAAACTATCAAGACAATAATAAGTTATTAAGTGTTGGAACTTATGAAAATGGTGAATATTCGGGAGAATGGAAATTCTATTATCACGAAAGTGGAAACATAAAATCTATCGGAAAATTGGAGAAAGGTGAAAACATAGGTGTGTGGAAATATTACTATGATCAGGACGGTAAAATAAAATCGACTGGAGAGTATAAAAACTCTAAAAAAGTAGGAGAATGGAAAACCTATCGCATTAACGGAGAGATAGTAGACACAAGAAATTACGGAGAAAACGGAGAGTATCAAGAAAATAGTTTTGGAAAAACAGAGAACGGAAAAAAAGTTGGACAATGGAAATTCTATAGTTATAGGACAGGAACTTTGCAGAAAATTGGAGAGTATGATAAGGGAAAGGAAACAGGAGAATGGAAGGGATATAACCCCAATGGGAAGTTATCTTTTATAGGCAAATATGGAACTGGGGCTGAAGCAGGCGAACAAATAGACGAATGGAAGCAATATCACAGTAATGGAAAACGATATTCAATTGGGAAATATGAAGCAAATAAAAAAGTAGGAGAATGGAAGTATTACCATAAAAACGGAAAAATTTCTTCAGTTGGTAAATATGATGATAAAAGAACTGGGGAATGGAAATGGTATCACGAAAACGGAAAACTATCTTCCATAAGCACTTATGAAAATGGGTTTGTTAAAGGCGAAAAAAAAGAATACAACGGCAAAGGAACATTAATTAAGATTTCTAAATTTTTGGGAAATAATAGGTATCCGGAGGAATGGAAAACTTACTACGACAATGGAAATTTAAAAGAAGAAATTTCAAGCTTTAAGCAAGGAAAGCGAATTGCAAAATATTACTATGAAAATGGTCAGGTAAGGTATATTGACAGTTTAATTTCAAAACAAAGGTCATTTTATACCGGAGAATACAAGGTTTACCATGACAATGGAAACTTAGAAAGTATAAATAGGTTTCGGTTTGGCGAAGAGCACGGGAAATGGATTTCTTATTACAAGAACGGAAATGAACAAATAATTGGCGAATTCAAATACGGAAGCCGCATTGGTGAATGGAAGTATTATTATGAAAACGGTAAATTACAAATGATAGGCAACTTTAAAGACGGTATAAAAAAAGGAGAATGGAAATACTATTTCAACAATGGAGAATTGCAAAGGACTGAAAACTACTAACAAAGCATAAATCACTATGTTTTTCTGTTGTTAACTCAAAAGTCAATTGGATTAATATTCTATTTAATCTCATTCATTTTTATTTCTCTACCATCGGCAAAAACGTAACACTTTATCTTCCAAAATCCAGAAATAAGTTTAACTCTCAAGTTAGTTTTTGAGCTGCGGTTTGGCAATTCACATTCTAATTTAGATTGCCCAAACCAACCGTATGAGATGTCTTGAAGAGTTTCATTAATAAATAATTTTTCTCCTCTAAACCAAGTATTGTGTACTTCAATACTATTTCCTAAATATATTCCTTTCCAAATTGTTTTCATAAATAAGGTTAAAAGTCAATTAAAAATAATCAAAACAGGCTATATAATTGCTAAATATTGCAGAAAATGATATTTTCGCAAATTACAATTCTTAAATAGAAAAATTATGTCATATTTATTCACTTCTGAATCTGTTTCTGAAGGACACCCAGATAAAGTTTCTGATCAAGTATCAGATGCAATAATCGATAACTTTTTAGCTTTTGACCCAGACTCGAAAGTTGCTTGCGAAACTCTTGTAACAACTGGTCAAGTTGTGTTAGCAGGAGAGGTAAAAACTAAAACTTACCTTGATGTTCAAAAAATTGCAAGAGATGTAATCAACAAGATTGGTTATACCAAAAGTGAATATATGTTTGACGGAAACTCTTGTGGAGTATTCTCGGCAATTCACGAGCAATCAGAAGATATTAATCAAGGAGTAGAAAGAGCAAATAAAGAAGATCAAGGAGCTGGAGATCAAGGGATGATGTTTGGTTACGCAACTGATGAAACTGATAACTACATGCCATTGGCGCTGGAGCTTTCTCACAGGTTGTTGATTGAATTGGCTTTACTAAGGAGAGAAAATAAAGACATTACTTATTTAAGACCAGATGCAAAATCTCAGGTTACGATTGAATATTCTGATGACAATGTACCACAAAGAATTGATGCAATTGTAGTTTCTACACAGCACGATGATTTTGATGCAAGTGATGACGTAATGTTAGAAAAAATTAAGTCTGATATCGTAAATATTTTAATTCCAAGAGTAAAAGCTAAGTTACCAGCTAACATCCAAGCTTTGTTTACAGATGGAATTACTTACCACATTAACCCAACAGGAACTTTCGTAATCGGAGGACCTCACGGAGATACTGGATTAACAGGAAGAAAAATTAT
>JBMYYT010000002.1:0-41420 GCA_049609665.1 Flavobacteriales bacterium
AAAGTAGTTAAACTTTTCTCTTTCGGTGGCAAATCGCTCTATAATTAATTCAAAAAGTGCTTGCTTGGCATGTCCATAACCATAACCTCCTGCCAAATAATTTTTTCTCATTTCAGCTTCTTGTTCCTGACTTGCAAGTAATTTATATAAGGTAAAACAATTACAAGTATCTGGGTCTTTTGGGTCTTCAAGTGGCGTGCTATCCGTTTCGATAGACATAATTTGCTTTCTTAACTTTTTATCTGGCAAGAAAATATTAATAATATTTCCCTTTGATTTACTCATTTTAGTCCCATCAGTTCCTGGAACAAGCATAGTATTTTCTTGAATTTTTGGTTCTGGTAACACCAAGGTTTCGCCCATCAAGTTATTGAATCTGCTTGCCACATCACGAGTCATTTCAATATGTTGTAATTGATCTTTTCCAACAGGGATTATTTCAGAATCGTATAATAAAATATCGGCTGCCATGAGCATTGGATAATCAAACAACCCAGCATTTACATCCTGTAATCTATCAGCTTTATCCTTGAAAGAATGAGCTAAGGTTAATCGCTGATAAGGAAAAAAACAGTTTAAATACCAAGTCAATTCCGTTACTTGAGGAATATCACTTTGGCGATAAAAAACAGTTTTATTCACATCCAATCCAAAAGCTAACAAAGCTGATGCAGTATGTAACGTGTTGGTTTTTAATTCCTCTGCATTTTTTATCTGTGTGAGAGTATGCAAGTTTGCAATGAACAAAAACGATTCGTTTTCTTCATTTTTGGAAATCTCAATAGCTGGAATTATTGCTCCCAATAAGTTCCCTAAATGAGGTGTTCCTGTGCTTTGTATTCCTGTAAGTATTCGTGACATTAGTAAAATTATTTACTTCAAAGTAACTAATTTTTAAAGGATTTGATAAATTATTATTGAGCTAATTCAATTTCATATTCCTCTCTTATGAAATCTACCAATTTTTCATAAACCTCATTCGCCTCTTTTAAATTATTGGAATTAACGTATCTCTTTTTGAGATCTTCGTCCATTATCCTTAAGATTCTTGGTAATTTCTTAACCCCAATCGATTCGCAAGTGCCGATTAGTTTATGAGTCATACTTTTTGAATTGGTATAATCCTGCGATTCAATATATAAGTTAAGTAAGGTGAAATCTCTATCAGCATTATCTAAAAAAATAGCTAATGCTTGCGCAAAAATTTCTGGTCCCAATTCTTTGGCTATAGTTTTTTTAATCACTGGTTATGAGTTCAATAATTTCTTTAGTAAGCGGTTTTTTTAACACTTTATAGAGTTCATGTTTTTCTTTAAAATCATGATCAACCGCCTGTTCTACAAATAAAAATATTTTTTTTATTTGTTCCTCATCGGATAATTGAGAGTGGTTTTTTAAAAAATCAATTCCATTCATTACTGGCATATTCATATCCAGTAGTGCAATATCTATGTTGTTCCCTTCACTTAAATAATCCATAGCCTCCTTTCCATTGGCAAAGGTGAACACCTCGCAATGGTCTATCTCTCTCATTAACTTATTTTTGTTAATGAAATTAGTAGTAAAATCGTCATCTATCAGTGCTATTCTCATTGATTGTTTTTGTTCTGCTCATCAAAAATTTGTTTGACTTCTTTCTTATATTTTCTTGATAATGGAATTGCACTATTCCTTACAAAAATCTCTTGAGAAGTCATTTTAGTTACCTTCTTAATGTTTACCAGATATGACCTGTGTACGCGAACGAAGACATTTGGTTTCAAAGTTTCTTCAACTTGTTTCAAAATCCCTGTTGTTGTTATCTTACCATCAGTAGTACAATAAGTAATGTAACTACTCGAACCGATAATATAACCAATGTCTCGGTAAGGAATTTTTCTTGTTTCTCTATTTTTCTTTATGAGTACAAATTCATCTTCATTTTCAAATTCAGCAGTTTGATTTTCACTGAAGAATCTTCTTTTTGCTTTGTCAACCGCCTCATTTAATCTTGATAAATCAACAGGTTTTACTATATAGTCAACTGCATCAAATTCAAAAGCTTTTATGGCATGTTTAGTTTGAGAAGTAATGAAAATAACATCCGGTCTCACCTCTAATTTCGCTAACATATCAACCCCATTTTCATAAGGCATTTCAATGTCCAACAGCATAAGTTCAACCTCATTCTCCTCAATAGTTTGTCTTGCCTCAACGGCATTTGAACAAGCTTTTAATAACTTCAAAGATTCATTCTTTTTGACCAAATTTGTAAGAATAAATCTGGACGTTTCATCATCATCAACAATAATACAGGATATGGGACGCGACATTTAAATAGTTTTTGTATAAATTATTAAGCCTTAAATTTAATTAAAATCTTGGGTTTTTGAACAAAATTAACTCAACTGTAACAGATTTTTTTTCAGATAAAATTGTCCAATCTGTAAACAGTTTATCTAATTCTGAATTTGTGAAGTCATTTACTACATTTGAATATAAAATATACTCTTGTTTATTTAAATCTGCCTCAGGAAAACACCAAGTTTCTTTCGATAAATCTAAGAATTTTTGTGGATAAGCTCCAGGAAAATCATAACCAACACTTTCTTTTTTAATTCCTTGTTCTTCAATGAAATCAATCATTTCTTTTCTCAATTTGTAATAGGGCAAATGAGCTAAAGTCGAATCCCACCCTTGCGCAACATCTCTGGGATAAACCCAAAAACTTCCAGATATAAGACCTATCAACATAAATGAAACTAATATTTTTTTTACAATTGTCATTTCTATTGATTCCAATACTAAATATGAAACAAAAAGTGAAAAGGAAAAATAAATTGGCATGAAATAACGGTGTCCTTTTAAATCAAAATAAATAATTGCTGGGATGGAAAGAAAAATCAAAATCAATCCGAATAGAACTCCCAACTTTTTCGATTGTTTGGAGAACTTTATACGACCCATTTTCATATAAATCAATACTACCAGTGCAATAAGCCACACGAATACTCTGCCAAAATCCAATAAACGCCATCCAAAAATTGCTGCGTTTTTTATCATTCCTTGAAAACCTACTTTCTGGAAAAATACTGCCCAGGGCGAGTTTTCGTGATATCCAATCCATCCTTTTTGTTCAAAATGAAACCAACTAAAACCAATAAAAATTATTGCTGCTGGAATATAGGGTACTCCTGTTTTAAAAATCGAGATGAAAGAGTTCTTTAAGTTTTTTAAGTCAATATTTCCATTAAGATATAAATCAAAAAGAAACAACGGCACTGTTAAAATCATACCTCTTAAACTGATTAGAAACAAAAAGGAAAAGGCTATTGCTATCGCTATTTTGTTCTTTTTCAGGATAGAATTTAACCCAAAAAGGAAAAAGAAAAGCAGAGGTATATCTGGTGAAACTAAACTTACTTGACTTAGGAAAGTAGTATCTAAAACAACTATTAACATTGCCCAGATTATATTTTTCTTTTTAAAAAATCGCTTGATTAAAGAATATAATTGCCAAGCGATTCCTATTGCAAATGGCAGTATATAAAGATGACTTACCAATAATGTTTTGCCAAAGATTTTCCATAAAACTGCTAAAACATATCCAAATGCAGGAATATGACCGCTATCAATTTCATTGGGAAGAAATTTTAATGCTAATTCATTATCGTAATAAAAAGTAGCGTGCTTTGACCCTAACTGAACTGTGTCCCAAAAAAATATATGGTCTTTTGAAAATAAGATTAGAACAGTTAACCCTAATGAAGTCAACATAAATTCCCAATTAGAAACAAAAAAATTATTTATTCTATTTTCTTTCAAATGCTTTGATAATTATTCTTTCGATTTCGAAATTGATCTTGTTCTTATTCCAAATATAAACTTTAATTCTATCTTCTAAGTTCCTCATATTGGGAGTTAGATAATCCAAATTAAATTCTTGAGTAGAGAAGAAAACATTATTAACCTGTAATTGCCTTGCATAATATCCATATTCTCCCTCTTCTCGTTGAATGGAAGTTACCAAAATTGGATAAGAAGTTGAATCTGACGCTAATCCTTTGTAAAAGACTCGAACTGTAATCCACAAATGATCTTTTTGCGAAATTTCATTAAAAGGAACTTCAAAAGTCTTGGAATAATCAATTTCAGGTGTGAATTGAAAACCTCCTTCTTCATTTTGGTCAAAATTATAAATAGTTTCGTGAACCAAATTATAATTTTCTTGATCTACGAATTCATGCTCCCCGTCAAAATCTCTGTATATTTCAAGTTTACTTCTATCCTCATCGGTTACTGATGTTTTTAGAAAAGATGCCCAATAATATTCTTTGGTTGTTCTATAAGGTTCAAGAATTCCATTTCGGAGTTGCCACCACTGGAATTGATTTAAAAACAAACATAGCACTGCAAAAGAGCCAATAGAAATCTTCAATAATTTTGAACTCTTTTTTATTTCCATAAAAAAGAAACCTAATCCTAAAGCTAATATTGGATAAACTGTTATTAATGGTCTATTTGAAAAACCTGCTCCGTACCACCACTCTGTCCAACTAATAATAATGTAAAAAGAAATTAAAAAATAGATTAAGAATGAAAATCGTGCTTCTTTAAATTTTTTGAGCATAAAAAAGAATCCGACTAAACTTAATATCATTAATGGAGTGTAAACCAACCAACCTTTTTTGTAACTAAAGAGGGATTCCAACAAATAGGGTGAGGTAAAGTCAAGTCCTACTCCAGGATTTTTGTAACTGTCATAAAAAAGATGTCCTGTTCTTATCCACCAATAACTCATTTGCGGGGAAGCTATAATGAGACAAACAAATATGGAAATTAAAAATTGAGTCCGATATTTAATGATTAATCTTAGTTTTTCAACAAAGGTGTCCCATGAATAAACTCCCCAAAACAGAGGGATGAAGACAACCATAATTTCGCTTGGCTTAACCATGGACATTAACGTAATGAATGATCCTATAACGATTAAGTTTTTTAATTTGTGAGATTCGTGCCATCTAATTGTATTCCAGATTATTAAAGCAACAAACATGAAAAGCACATTGACAGTTTCTAAATTCTTAAGAGTTAAGTGGTGGGAGTAATTTGTTGCAAAAACAATTAATATAATAACGATTGCTGAAGCTTTTTCAGGAATAAAACGGAGCAAAATTTTTCTTAAATAAACCAGCCCAATGATGGTATAAAAAATAGCACCTAAAACCATAGCATATTGATAGGGTAGACTAAATCCATCGGGTGGATAATCAAATAAATAGGCTCCTCCATGACCAATAAGAAAGAAAGGTAAGTAAAGAATTGCCATGCCGAGTAAAAAGAAATAAATCGGCTCTCCTTCATCGTTCGAAGAGATTTGATACAAGGTACCTGTAAGATCCTTTTCTTTATTAATTTTCTCAATCCAGTCCCGATTTTCCATCAAGGGATCTTCATAAATAAAAGTAGCTGGTAAAGGAAGATAGTACCCCAAAACATCCCAAGAAGTTTCTTTATCAGAAACATTGGTCATTCGAAAAATTACGATAAACAATATTGCAAAGACAAGTGCTAACTTGGAAGGAGAAGAAGATGAAAAGAAGGATAGAAATTTCATGACCCAAATAATTCATTGCTAACTTACAAGAATTTATTTGTTCTCAAGGATTAATTCATAAAAAGTATTTTAGTCACTTGTTTGGAAGTACCTTCTGGCGAAGCCATAAAAACTAAATAAATTCCAGAACTAGCTCTTGTTCCATCCAATTTATTACCATCCCAAATGGCTTGACCACCAATGGAAACCGTATTAAAAACTACGTTGCCTGACACATCAGTAATTCTCACATCAGAATCAGCAACTAATCCTTTAATTGCAATTTTACCCGCATATCCAGGTTTTACTGGATTTGGGTAAGCATACACATCTACAAAAGCATCTTGAGGTGCTGTGGCTTCTCCTTTATAAGAAATAAGTCCTTTGTCAGTTGAAATAAAAACTTCTCCTGTTCTGTGGTCAATTGCAATATCATTTATTTTATTGGAAAGCAAAGGGCTATTGTCTTCGTTAAATCTCAATTCCTGGGAAGTACCATCTGGTGCAAGTACAAATATTCCTGATCCTTCTGTTCCTATCCATTTACGATTTCCACCATCAATTGCAATTGCGGTAACATTCTCATTTTCCAGCAATAACTCTACATTTCCTCCAAAAGTAACCTTGATTTTTTGAACTTGAGCAGAAGAACTAAAAACCTCTGAAGGATTGAACAACACGTAAATTCCTTCATTGGTACCAATCCAAATTTCCCCATCTCTATCCTCTGCCATTGAAACAGGAATTGCATCGAGTCCACCATTTGCAACTCCATTTGACAATACTCTATATGAATCATCAGTGGTATCCGAAATAGTTCCATTATCATTATAGACAACAATTTTGTTGTCTTTGTAAATCATCCATTTGAATCCATTCTCTTCATCAATCATAATGCTTGCAATCAAAAAATTTTGATTTGCTGGACCACATGAAAAAGATTTCCAACTTCCGGAAGCAGTTTTTACAATTAGTGGTTTTTCTACCCAAGAATTTACTATCCACAAATTTCCATCTTCATCAAAGGTTCCGTCTTTTACAGCAAATCTATCATTGTGAGAGTTACTAATTTTTATTGGAGAGTTACTTGAATCAAAGGCTGCAATCACTTTGTTTTTACTAAGTTGAGCTACCCCTTTGGCAGAAAAAGAAAAGACATATCCCACCTCAGCATTTTTTGGATCTACCGCCATCCCTACAAAATCATTCATACACCCATTCGAAAAACAAAAATCTCCCGATTGCGCACCATTATTATAAATCGTCCAACTATTTTCATCAATATTATAATGAAATGCTCCATCGTTATTATAGGTTTTATTCCAACCTCCCCCTACTAATGATCCAGTAGAGCCCCATAATTGTCCATCTTCTACTTCAATATCAAGGACATTATTACTATATAAAAAATTGGGTTGATCCCATACGGCATCAAAGTTTGTTTTCATCTTTACAATTGCATTCCCATCATCTCCAATATAGTAATTGCTTCCGTCATAAATTGCACAATGACTTCTTGGTTTCCAATAACCACTGTAGTCCGATAGTGTTTCGATAAGCGCAAAATTTGTATCACATACATACAATGTGTCAAACTGGCTTACCACTAACCTAGAGTTTCCAGCAAATATTGACCTGTTTGCCTTTGAGGGTATGGAAGTAATTCGAGTCCAATTTGTTCCATTTTTAACAAATAAAGAGTCTGAACTTGAAGAATTTGAAGAGCTAAAAATTACTTTTGAGTTTAATACCGATATATCTTTAATCTCGCTATTTGGATTAGGAATTGAAGTAGATTTTGTCCAAGAGTTAAAATCTGTAAGGAAAGTACTTGATTCATTCGCTGTGAACAATCCGTTTTCAGCTCCAGCGTAAATTACTCCATCTGAAACAAAAGTAACATTAATCCTTAATTGAGACCCCCCTGGGCCGATGATGTAGGTGTCTTTTACTTCTTTTTTTGTCAAATCAAAAACCACAATTCCAAATCCACATGAGAGATAAGCAAGATTGTCTTTACAAAAAATATCATATATTTTTTTGTCTCCAATTATTGAGCTTTCCTTAATTTGAAATAAGTTGGTAGTAACATTTTCTTTGATTAAATCTACATTCCCATTATCATATCCAACTACCAGAAATTTTGTGTTTGGGCTATATTCTATTGAGGATAGTCCATTATCAGACAATGCGTTAACCTTTGTCAACCTTTCAACCGAATTATCACCGTAATCTTTTATGATCACTGCATTTCTTGTAGCTCCGTAAACTATATTGCCATTTTTAGCAATATCAATTACACTTTTATAGGGAAAGTAACTTTTCCATTGACCTATTGCTGTTCCTTGGCTTAAGGAAGAACTTATTGTTGAAAAAACGAATAGAAATAAAAGAAATTTCTTTGTTGTCATTGATTTTTAGTTTGACCAAGAAAACGAACAAAATCCGTAATCTATTGTTCATTTAACATGTTTATTGTAATCCAACTCATTAATCCCATCCCTATTTCAAGAGAGTCCTCATCTACATTAAAAGTTGAAGTGTGTAATCCCGTGCTTTTGCCTGTTCCTAATCTGTAAAAACAACCAGGTATATTTTGCGTATAATATGAAAAATCTTCGGCTGTCATTCTTAGGTCTAAGTCAATCACATTTTCCTTTCCCAAATAATCAATAGAGAGATTTTTTGCTTGCTCAGTTGTTGATTCATCATTTTTCAAAAAAGGATATCCTTTTCTTACTTCAAATTCACAAGTTCCTCCCATGCTTTTAGCAATGTTTTCGGCCATATCAACCATAAGATTGTGAGCTTCTGCTCTCCATTCCTCGTTCATGGTTCTAAAAGTACCTTCAATATTTATCTCATCTGGAATAATATTAGTTGCTCCTCCCACAGAGTTTATTTTACCAAAAGAAAGCACTGAAGGAATGTCTGGCTTTGCTTTTCTACTCACAATTTGTTGTAAAGAAGTTATAATTTGAGAGGCCATTAAAACCGTATCCACACATTTATGAGGAAGTGCAGCGTGACCTCCTTTTCCTCTAACTTTCAGGTATAATTCATCAGCGGATGCCATATACATTCCCCCTCTAAACCCTACTTTACCGCATGGAAGATCAGGAAAAACATGTTGTCCAAAAATAACTTCTGGAGATGGATTTTTCAAAACTCCTTCTTCAATCATCAAAGAAGCTCCCCCTGGCAATTTCTCTTCTCCTGGTTGGAAAATTAATTTAACCGTTCCTTCAAATTCATCTTTACTTTCATTCAATATTTTTGCAACTCCAAGCAATGAAGAAGAATGAACATCATGTCCACATGCATGCATTACTCCTTCATTTTTAGACTTGTACTCAACTTCGTTTTCTTCCAATATTGGAAGAGCGTCCATGTCTGCTCGTAATGCAATGATTTTCTTATCAGGATTTTTGCCTTTGACAAAAGCTACTATTCCAGTTTTTACAAAACCACTTTTAAACTCTATTCCGAATTCTGTTAATTTACTTTGAATAAACTCAGAGGTATTGAATTCTTTAAAAGATAATTCAGGATTCTGATGAATGTGCCTTCTTATTGAGATAATTTCTGGCAAATTATCAGATGCTAATTTTTTTATATATTGAATTAAGTCAGATTTCATAATCATTTACCTCCATAAAGTTTAAATCCGCTGTAAATCAATTTAAATGCTATTAATAACATAATAATTCCAAATATTATTTTAACCAGATTTTCATCCACTTTATGAGCTAATTTTGCTCCAAAAAAACCTCCTACAATAAATGTAGCAGCAACAATTCCTGCAACTTTTAAGTCCACATTACCTTCTTTATAATAATGCATAAATGCCAATATTCCAATTGGAGGTAACATCAACGCCAAACTGGTTCCCTGCGCTTGCAATTGTGTTAATCCAATTAAATAGATTAAACCGGGAACAATAATAATTCCTCCACCAATTCCAATGAATCCTGATAAAATTCCAGCGGTTATTCCAATTAGAATTAAATAAATAATAGTTTGAAAATCGAGTATCATGAGTTTGTTTTTTCTTAGAAATCCAAAGATAAAGAAAAGTAATTGATACGTCCTTGATTCACTCCGTCTTCAATTCCCCATGACCAATCATAACGCACGAAATAACCAAAAAGCTCTGCACGTAATCCAAACCCATAACCAAAAATTATTGGTTCACGTTGATTTTCAAGTATCACGGTAATTGGCTTTTGGAATACTTCTCTTTTGTTAAATGAATTCTCAGGCGAATAAGGGTTTGGTCCAGTCCAAGCTGTTCCAACATCACCAAATCCCACAATCTGGAAAGATCTTAAAAATTTACTTTGAACGGGATATTGACTGAAATATCTGAAAATTGGCCACCTAACCTCAGAATTAAGAACTGCAAAACTATTTCCAAATCTTGTGTTTTGGATAAATCCTCTCATTGGAGTAGCAATTGTTTGAAATGCAAAACCTTTATCTGTTGGAACTATAGTTTCTTCGTTGAACCTTGGCGCAAAACCTCCATCAACTCCTCCCATGTAATAAACCAGTTTTCGGTTCCCAAAAGAGGTGCTTGTTGCTAATCGTGATGCAAAAGTCAATTCCCTGTGGATTTTTATATAATGTCTGACATCAGCACCTAAAACAAAAAAGTCCGTTTTTTCTTCAAATAATTCATGATAAAACTCTCCAAATAACTTTAATCGAGTTCCTTCAAAAAGGTTAATTCCTCTGTCAAATGTATTGTCATAAACATACTCTAATTTGGCACCTCCCATGTTTCTGAAAATATCTTCCGTCTCAAGACTTCTCCTATCAACCGAAGATGCAACGGTTAAATCATTTCTCAAATTAAATGTAAGACCTATTGAGGAAACCTCAGAGAAAGGATATTTAAGTCTATACTTTAATTCATGAATCATTGTACGAACTGGAAAAATAGTCAAGTCGTTAGTATAAACCTGTCGAGAGAAAAGGTATTTCTTGTCAATCCTTTGTGATAAATCTTCATACACCACTAAATAATCATTATCTCTTAAATTGAAGGATAAATTCACTCCTCCAATTAGCCTATAATCCTCCATCAAATCTTTCATTTGAATCAGATTGAAAATATTAATATTTGGATTATTAAAGACAGGCTGGCTTGGGTTAAACACCTGATAACTATTGTTTATAAAGTTGTTATCCAGTTGGGTGGTTACACCGTCTAAAGTAAAATTGATGTTGTAAATTTTCCTTGTAGGCAACTCAAAATCATCATTGAATCCTGATTTCTTCTTTCCTCCTATTGAATTTTCAGGGTTCATAAAAACCATTTCATTTTTATTCTTCTTAACCCCAGATTTCTTTTTCTTCTCGTTTAAAAATTTATAATTGGTAATGTTAATTGAAGAATCATTAACGGTTACTGGAGTCTTTTCAATAATTTCAACCGTACTTTTCTTTTCGTTAAAATTAATTGTATTGTTATTAATCTCCTGGAAATAGGAACTTGAAACATTACCCGAAATCATCTTGTCCAATCCAATATCACCTACAAAAACTTTATACTCATCATTATGATGCAACAACGTTCCAACATTTTTTGATTCTGGAGAGTAATCCAGTTTTATAATATTTCTTTTATAGTCGGTAAGTATGGATGATTTGGAATAGTATCGGTAAGAGATAACAGTATCTACTGAGCTTATTGTACTATCAAAAACTGCCACATACCTATTCATTATTCCGTTTTCATCTGCCAAATAAGTGTATTTCCTTTTTGTGACTTCATAAGGAGAATATTCATTCACATTGGGAGTATTGGTTACTCTTTTTAGCGTTCTCTGGAATTTTTTCTCTAAATCATAAATGTAAATGTCATATAAATATGGAGTTGGTTTTCTTTCGGGAGTAAGAAATAATGAATCGTTTTTTCTATTTGAAGAAAAAATAATTTTACTGGAATTTTCAATGAAAGATGGGTTTATTTCATCATAAAAGTCATTCGTTAATTTAAGATATCCGTTCCCAACTATGGTATACAAAAACAAATCAACGTTTCCTTTTTGCACCCCAGAAAACACAAACTGAGTTCCTGTATGGTTGTAATTAAAACTGGTGATTTTTGAAATTTTCTGAACCTGAACTTTATATTTCTTTTTAGATTCTAAATTGTAAAAATTAAAAAACACCGCTCCTTCTCTTTCCTCAACAAAGGCAAGTGTTTTTCCATCTGGATGCCAATCAATTAATGGATAAGTTTCATCTGCTTTTCGTTCGATCTTGTAGCCCCTTCGCAGAACTCTTGTATACTTTTGAGTATTAATATCGTAAATCCAGATGTAATACTTCCCCAATTCATTGGTCACATAGGCTATTTTATTTCCATCTGAGCTTATTTTAAACTGCGTGATATTCCCTTTTTTCTTTCGGCTTTTCAACACAATTTCTTGCTGTAAAGGAAGTTTTTTAGTTTCCTCGTCTTTCTCGTATCGTTTTTTATAATAGGCTACGAAGTCATTATTGAGTGCTTTTGTAGTTTTTCCTAAAACAAAACGAAAACTGGATTCAAAGCTTTTTGATACACTTACTAAGTAGAGTATCTGAGGAATCACCTCTTCTCCGTAAACTTGCGAAATGTAATTCCACATTGCATGACCTGCGTATTTAGCTTTACTTGCCTCAATTCTTCCCAATTTATCATAGTTCCCATTGAGGACATTGTCTTTTACAGCGTTATCAATTTCGGGATTCCATTCCACTGATTTATAAGAATATAAACCTTGGGTAAACCATTCTGGCAATTGAACGGTTGCTGATCCTCGCACAACTTTTTTCCAACTTCCTTGAAACACCATTTTATTCACAATTACTTCAGAAAGTGCAGCCCGTATTTGTTCATCAAAACTGGTATGATCATCCTCAAAATAAACAAACATCTTGTTTCCAACAATTCTATTCTTACCCCCTACATTGGATGTTATTTCATTTGTCAATCCAATATTACTCTGTCTAAAGTCAGATTGTTTGTTGAACACCAATATATCTAATTTTGAATCCAACTCAGTTTCAAAATACAATTCTAATTCTTGAAGGCTTTGGTGTGCCGAACGAGCAACATATTGCGAATGTTCCATTCCGTTTCCGTAAAAGAAAATGCGGAATCTTTCAAAGTCATAATATTGCCAAAAGAAAGTAACTTCCTGCACACGATTTTTTCCAAACTCTTGGAACGAACCAGTGTAAAACTGGGAATTAGCATTATTGGAAATAAACATTCCAATAAACACAAAATACAGAATATGTTTCTTGATGAAATTCATACAGAATATAAATTTACTAAAAAACAATGTGAGTTATTCTGTTTCATTTAAAGAAGTTGACTTAATTTCTTTAAATAAATTGTTTTTTTCGATTTCTGGGAGAATTTTATCCGATGATTCAAGCAAAGGTTTGTAAAGCATAGAATTATCTTTTGTTTCTTTAGGAATAAAATTCAATTTACTGTCGTAGGATTCAATAATAGTAATGAGAACACCCAGAGCCAACACCATTTTTAAAACTCCGAAAAGAGCACCTAACAACTTATTAATCATTTTAAGAGCTACCATGTTAATAATTTTTTCAACGACTTTTCCCGCCATAAAAACTAATAATAAAATCACTAAAAAAGTAACCGTAAAAGAAGCTATATTCAAATATTCTGAATCCACGTAAGAAGTTAAATATTCAGCAGTAGTATCTGAGAACTTGAGTCCTCCGTATACCCCGAGCATAAGTGCAACAATGCTCACCAATTCAAATACAAGTCCTTTTTTAAACCCTTTGTATCCAAACCAAATTAAAACTATAGCAATAAAAACATCTATAAAATTCATCTATTATAAAGGTATAATTTTTATCAAGAATCTATATAAATAAGCTATTTTTGTTCTTATAACTTGCTTTAAATTTATTCTAAAGTTACATTTACCATTACAATTAAGAAAAAACTATAATTAAACATGTCTAAATCAAAATTCACTACCATAGGCCGAAAAATTTTAATGGCTTTATCAGGATTCTTTTTAATGTTTTTCTTGTTACAGCATTTAACTATTAATATGCTTTCAGTAATAAGCCCTGATACTTTCAATGAAGTTTCTCAGTTTATGGGAACAAATCCAGTTGTTCAGTTTGCTCTCCAACCTGTTTTAATCTTCGCAGTGTTTTTTCATTTTATAATGGGAATCATTTTGGAACTTCAAAACCGAAACGCAAGAAGCATCAAGTATGCTTATAACAAACCAGGAACCAACTCTAACTGGATGTCAAGAAATATGATATACTCAGGATTAGTAGTATTAGCATTTTTAGGTTTACACTTTTACGATTTTTGGGTTCATGAAATAACAGTAAAATATGCTAATGGCGATATGACTGGATTAGTTGACCCAAACGACCCAAATAGTGGATTCCGTTATTACGAAGAATTATCAGAAAAATTTAAAGACCCTACCAGAGTGATTCTTTACATCATTTCTTTTGTTCTCTTGGCTTTACATTTACTGCACGGATTTCAATCCTCTTTCCAGTCAGCTGGAATTACAAAAGGAAAAAACTTTATCAAAAAATTTGGAAACGTATTCGGGATAGCTGTTCCAGCTGGATTCGTTTTTATTGCAATTTTTCATTATTTACAACACTAATTAGAATATGAGCACACTTGATTCTAAAGTCCCAGAAGGTCCATTAAAAGATAAATGGACAACTTATAAAGACAAGATTAATTTGGTAAACCCTGCCAACAAACGTCATATTGATGTTATTGTTATTGGTACAGGGTTAGCTGGAGGTTCTGCCTCTGCTACACTTGCTGAACTTGGTTATAATGTAAAAGCGTTTTGTTACCAAGATTCTCCACGAAGAGCCCATTCGATTGCCGCTCAAGGGGGAATAAATGCAGCCAAAAACTACCAAGGTGATGGAGATTCCAATTACAGATTATTTTATGATACTGTAAAAGGAGGTGATTACCGTTCAAGAGAATCAAACGTATATCGTTTGGCAGAAGTTTCTGCAAATATTATTGACCAATGTGTTGCTCAAGGAGTTCCTTTTGCCAGGGATTATGGAGGATTATTGGATAATCGTTCTTTTGGAGGAGTGTTAGTTTCAAGAACTTTTTATGCCAAAGGGCAAACTGGACAACAATTGCTATTAGGAGCTTACTCGGCAATGAACAGACAAATTGCAAGAGGAAAAATTGATATGTACAACAGACACGAAATGTTGGACATTGTAAAAGTAGATGGAAAAGCAAGAGGAATTATTGCTCGAAATTTAATTACGGGTGAACTTGAAAGACATTCAGCTCATGCAGTTGTGATTGCCTCTGGAGGGTATGGAAATGTTTATTTCTTATCAACTAATGCTATGGGTAGTAATGTAACTGCTGCATGGAAAACTCACAAAAAAGGAGCCTATTTTGCAAACCCTTGCTTTACGCAAATCCATCCAACATGTATTCCAAGATCTGGAGATTACCAATCGAAATTAACATTGATGTCCGAGTCATTGAGAAATGATGGTAGAATTTGGGTTCCGAAAAACATGGATGATGTTATGGCAATCCGTGAAGGTAGAAAAAAGCCAACCGATTTATCTGAAGACGAAAGAGACTATTACTTGGAAAGAAGATACCCAGCTTTTGGAAACTTAGTCCCAAGGGATGTTGCATCGAGAGCTGCAAAAGAGAGATGTGATGCTGGTTATGGGGTCAATAAAACTGGAGAAGCAGTTTATCTTGATTTTAAATCTGCAATTGAAAGATACGGAAAAGAACAAGCTAAAATTCACAATGAAACCAATGCCTCTGAATCAAGAATATATGATTTAGGAAAAGCTGTTGTTGAAGCGAAATACGGGAATTTATTCCAAATGTATGAGAAAATTGTAGATGAGAATCCATACAAAACACCTATGATGATTTATCCAGCAACTCATTACACAATGGGAGGCTTATGGGTAGATTACAATTTAATGACAACAGTTGAAGGATGTTACGCAATAGGAGAAGCTAATTTTTCTGATCACGGAGCAAACAGACTTGGAGCATCAGCCTTGATGCAAGGATTAGCAGATGGATATTTCGTACTTCCTTATACAATAGGAGATTATTTATCTCACGATATCAGAACAGGTAAAATTCCAACAGATACGGCTGAGTTTGAAGAAGCTGAAAATTCAGTGAAAGCAACACTTGATAAACTTTTAAATACTGGTGGAACTAAATCTGTAGATTATTTCCACAAAAAGTTAGGGCTTATCATGTGGAATAAAGTAGGAATGTCAAGAAATGAAAAAGGATTAAAAGAAGCAATTGCTGAAATTCAAGAATTAAGAGCACAGTTTTGGAAAGATGTTAGAGTTCCTGGTGGAATGAATGAAGTTAATCCTGAATTAGAAAAAGCTGGAAGAGTTGCTGATTTTCTTGAATTAGGAGAATTGTTTGCACAAGATGCATTGACAAGAAACGAGTCTTGCGGTGGACATTTTAGAGAAGAATCTGTTGAAATTGATGGAGAGCAAAAAGGTGAAGCAAAAAGAGATGATGAAAATTTCACATTTGTATCAGCTTGGGAATACAAAGGAACTCCTTCTGAAGCACAGCTTCACAAAGAGGAATTGAAATACGAGAATATTGAGTTAAAGCAGAGAAGTTACAAGTAAGGAGTCTCCAGTAATTAGTTTTAATACTAATGAAAAGGCATTAAATAAGTCTTGAAACAAACAATTTTAGAGAAAATAAGTTAAATACAATTGGTAGTTACTAATCACTAACGACTAATTACTAAGTACTAAAAAAATGAATTTAACACTAAAAATATGGCGTCAAAAAGACGCTAAGTCAAAAGGGAAAATGGTTACTTATCCAATATCCAATATAGAAGGACATATGTCTTTTCTTGAAATGATGGATATTTTGAATGACCAACTAATTGAAAAAGGAGAAGAACCTGTTGCATTTGATCACGATTGTAGAGAAGGAATTTGCGGGATGTGTTCTATGTACATTAATGGTGAGGCTCATGGCCCAGATAGAGGAGTTACAACCTGTCAATTACACATGAGAATGTTTAAAGACGGAGAAACTATACATATCGAACCATTCAGAGCAAATTCATTTCCGGTATTAAAAGATTTAATGATTGATAGAAGTGCATTTGATAGAATTCAGCAAGCTGGAGGATATATCTCTGTAAATACTTCTGGAAATACTCAAGATGCAAACTCTTTACCTATTCCTAAAGCAGATGCCGATTTAGCTATGGACGCAGCAACCTGTATCGGTTGTGGAGCATGTGTAGCTACTTGCAAAAATTCGTCTGCAATGTTGTTTGTTGGTGCCAAAGTGTCACAATATGCATTATTACCACAAGGACAAGTTGAAGCAAATGAAAGAGTATTAAATATGGTAAATCAAATGGACATTGAGGGATTCGGAAACTGCACAAACACAGGAGCTTGCGAAGTGGAATGCCCTAAGGGAATTTCTTTAGATAATATTGCAAGAATGAACAGAGAGTTAATGAAAGCAAAGATTTAAAACCTTTTTGGAACGAACTTTGTTAAGAAAGTAGTGTGCGAATTTTTGTTTTATAGGAATTAATTATATTTATTTGCACAATCTAAACAATTAAAAATTAAAAGAAAATGGCAGAAATACAAGATAAAGTAGTAGCGATTATAGTTGACAAATTAGGAGTTGATGCTTCTGAAGTAACTTTAGAGTCTAACTTTACAAACGATTTAGGAGCAGATTCATTGGATACTGTTGAACTAATCATGGAATTTGAAAAAGAATTCAACATTGCAATTCCAGACGATCAAGCAGAAAAAATTGCTACGGTTGGAGATGCAGTAACATTCATCAATGACGCTAAATAAAAATTAGCCACTCATGGAATTAAAAAGAGTTGTAATAACTGGAATCGGTGCACTAACCCCAATTGGGAATAGTGCGTCCGATTATTTTGATTCGCTTAAAAAAGGGGTGTCTGGCGGTGCACCAATCACAAAATTTAACGCTGAAAAATTTAAAACTCAATTTGCCTGTGAAGTTAAAGGCTTTGATGTAAATGAGTTTATCCATAGAAAAGATGCGAGAAAATTAGATGTATTTTCTCAATATGCTATGGTAACAGCTGATGAAGCTGTTTTAGATTCAGGAATGAATCTTGAAGAAATTGACACGGATAGAATTGGTGTAATTTGGGGAGCAGGAATTGGAGGACTTAAAACTCTTCAAGACGAATGTCAAAATTTCTTTGAAGGAGATGGAACTCCAAAATTTAATCCATTTTTTATTCCAAAAATGATTGCTGATATTGCAGCAGGCCATATTTCAATTAAATACGGTTTTAGAGGACCTAACTTTGCAACAGTATCTGCTTGTGCCTCTTCAACAAATGCATTAATTGATGCGTTTAATTATATCCGATTGGGTAAAGCAAATGCAATATTGGCTGGAGGTTCTGAAGCTGCAGTTACAGAAACTGGAATAGGAGGATTTAATGCTTTACACGCACTTTCCCAAGACAATCATGCGCCAGAAAAAGCTTCAAGACCATTTGACAAAAACAGAAATGGATTTGTATTAGGTGAAGGATCAGGAGCACTAATGCTTGAAGAATATGAGCACGCAATTGCTCGTGGAGCAAAAATATACGCTGAAGTTGTAGGTGGAGGAGCATCAGGTGATGCACACCACATTACTGCACCACATCCAGATGGATTGGGAGCTCGTAATGCAATGAAAGAAGCATTAAGAGATGCAGGAATTGAACCCTCTGCAATTGATTACATCAATGTTCATGGAACATCAACTCCTCTTGGAGATATTGCTGAAGCTAAAGCAATTCAGCAAGTTTTTGGAGACCACGCCTATAATTTAAATATAAGCTCTACAAAATCCATGACAGGTCACTTATTAGGTGCTGCTGGAGTTATAGAAGCTCTTGCATGTATAATGGCCGTAACGGAAAATATTGTACCTCCTACAATCAATCATACAGAAGTTGATCCAGAATTGGACGAGAAATTGAATTTTACCTTCAACAAAGCCCAAGAAAGAGAAGTAAATTATGCATTATCAAATACTTTTGGATTTGGAGGGCATAACGCGACTCTTATCATCAAGAAGCATAAATAACTCTTATTTTATTCAAACACTTTAGTTCTAAAAGAAAATCAGATTTTTCTTAGAATAGGATTAATATTTCTTGAAAATATCAAAACAATGATTAAATTTGCATCCACTTGTTTAAATTCTATTTTGAAATGTTACCAGAAGTGGAGTTTAAAATATGCCTGAGTGGCGGAACTGGTAGACGCGCACGACTCAAACTCGTGTATCTTTGATGTGTCGGTTCGATTCCGACCTCAGGTACTAAAAAGCCCTCTTAATCAAATGATTGAGAGGGCTTTTTAATTACAAAATTTGAACTATTACTTCAATACCCAAGAACCACCGACACAAATCACATTGTTCAGATCCAAACATTCTTGAAAATTAGATTCATTTAGTCCTCCTGTTGGGCAAAATTTTACCTGTTCGAAAACTCCTCCATAAGTTTTTAAGGCTTTGATGCCTCCTGCTAAATTAAAAGGAAATAGCTTAAAAGTATCCCATCCTCTATTCAAGTTTGAAATAATTTCGGAGGGAGTCATTACTCCCGGGAGAAAAGGAATTTCTGCTTTATTAAAAGCTTCAGCAACTTCATCAGATACTCCTGGACTAACCATAAAATCCACTCCTAATTGAGCACATTCTTTAACTTGTGAGGCATTTACAATGGTTCCTACTCCTACTTTAAATCCTTTTGGCTTTAGTTCTATTGCTTTTGCAATAGCTTCCATAGCACATTCTGAACGTAAGGTAATTTCAATACAATTAATCTCCTGTTGTATCAATCTATTCAAAATAGACTCCACCTCAGATAAATCAGTGATATTTACTACTGGGATTATTGAATGCTCTGCTAATAATTTTCTTATTCCAAATTGTGATTCCATAGCTTAAAAAATTGTTGCTCCAGTTTCACTGGTGGAAATTAAAGCTCTTACATTATCAAATAATTCTCGTCCAGTACCATTTTTACGTTTCGGAATTTTAACTGGCTCTCTTTTCGTTACTTCCTCTTCATTCAAGCAATTCAACTCACCCGTGTTGCAATCTAATTTTAACTCATCTCCATCTCTTAAAAAAGGCAATAAGCCTCCATCCAATGCTTCTGGAGAAACATGAATAGCCGAAGGAACTTTTCCTGAAGCTCCCGACATTCTTCCATCCGTAACTAACGCTACTTTAAATCCATTGTGTTGAAGAATACTTAAGGTTGGTGTTAATTTATGTAGTTCCGGCATTCCAAGCGCTTTAGGCCCTTGAAATCTTACAACCACAATGCAATCTTTATTAAGCTTACCTGCTTTAAAAGCCTCTATAACATCATCCTGATCGTCAAAAACCATTGCTGGGGCTTCCACCACTCTATTCTCTTTTTTTACTGCAGAAACCTTACAAACGGCTTTCCCAATGTTTCCTCTAATTAATTTTATTCCGCCTTCTTCATCGAATGGAGATTTTACAGAAGAAATTACCTCTTTGTCCAGCGATTCTTTTGGACCTTCTTTAAAAAATAATTCATTTTCTTTTAAAAAAGGTTCATTGATATAATTCTTTAATCCTTTGCCCACAACAGTTGTTACATCCTCATGAAGCAAGTCGTTTTCTAACAAAGTTCTCATTACGTAGGACATTCCTCCAGCAGCATGAAAGTGATTAATATCGGCCTTCCCATTAGGATATACTTTGGTAATGGAAGGAATTACTTTGGATAGGTCTGAAAAATCTTCCCAATCAATTAGTATTCCTGCAGATTTGGCAATAGCAACCATGTGCATAGTGTGGTTAGTAGAACCACCTGTTGCTAACAAACCTATCAATCCATTTACAATACTCTTTTCGTCAATAATCTGATAAAGAGGGATTTTATTTTCCTCATCAATATTTCGTATCAATTGTTTTACTGCTTCATCAGTTAGTGCGTCTCTCAGAGGAGTTTTTGTGTTGACAAATGAAGAACCCGGCAAATGTAATCCCATGATTTCCATGAGCATTTGATTGCTGTTTGCAGTACCATAAAAAGTACATGTTCCGGCTGAGTGGTAAGAGGCTGATTCTCCCTTTAATAATTCTTCTCGAGAAATTATACCATTGGCATAATCTTGTCTTATTCTTGCTTTCTCGTCATTGGAAATCCCTGTTTCCATAGGACCTCCTGGAACAAATACCGTGGGTAAATGACCAAACTTAAGTGCACCAATCAATAATCCAGGAACTATCTTATCACAAATCCCAAGGCATAGTGTCCCATCAAACATATTGTGAGAAAGAGCAATTACCGCAGACATAGCAATAACATCCCTACTCAATAATGACAATTCCATACCGGCTTGACCTTGAGTAACTCCATCACACATTGCCGGAACTCCTCCTGCAAATTGAGCTACAGCACCATTTTCTTGTGCTGTTTTTCTAATCTGATCCGGATAAGTCTCGTAGGTTTTGTGCGCAGATAACATATCATTGAAAGAAGAAATTATAGCCAAATTAGGCGTTTTAACTCCTGATAACTCTGTTTTTTCATGGTCATTGCATGCAGCAAAAGCATGAGCTAAATTCCCGCAAGATAGTGCTGCTCTTGAACGACCTTTTTCTTCCGCTTCTTTCATTTGAATTAAATAAGCCGAACGAGTCTTTGAACTCCTTTCGATAATTCGATTCGTAACCTCAATAATCGTTTTATTCATGTTTTATAATTTAGGGTGCCCAATATAAAATTGGTTCAATTCCTCTATCATTCAATATTGTATCGATAGGAAGTTGATCATTTCGCTCTTCGTTTTTGATAATTTCAAGTTTGGATTCTCCTGTTATAAAAATAATCAAATGGTTTGCCTTTCTCAAATAATTCCAACTGTGTGAAATTCGTTTGTGAGGATAATCAGGTGCTTTAGTATAAATTAAATTTGAATCCGATATAAGTGATAACCCCAGAGCTGAATTTTTATCGTTTGGAAATAGTGAAGCGAAATGTCCATCGCCTCCCATTCCAAGTATTACGATATCAGGATTGCCAATCGATTGAACTGATTCTAATGCATCATCCATATTTGATGACTCTTCTTCGGGATTGAAAACCAAAGGATAAAATGCTGGTGGAGTACTTTTAATATTTTTAATAAAAAAATTTCTTAGTAATAAAGCATTGGAATATTGGTCTTCATGATTTACCATCCTGTCATCTACCAATCCTATTTTTACTTTGCTCCAATCTATGTTGGCTTTTGCTAATTTCGCAAAAAGTCCTTTTGGAGTTGAACCTCCTGACAACAATATACTTGCAGAATCATTTTTTGATATACTGTAAGTTAAAGCATCAATTATATAAGCGGATAAATCAGCTTCTAAATTCTCTTTTGATTTAAATTTCAGAGTTTTCATAGCGAATCTTCTTTTGATTGATACCAACTATGTTCTGGATTTAAAACCTCATCTCCAGGCCCCCAAGATCCTGCTTTGTAGAGCTCAAGCTCTTGATTCGTTTTTTTCCAATTTTGAGTAATTGAATTAATCCATTTCCAAGATGCTCTCACTTCATCCTCACGCATAAATAGAGTTTGATTTCCTCTGATTACATCCATCAATAATCTTTCATAAGCATCTGGAAAACGCTTCTCAAAAGAACCACCATAATCCAATTCCAGTGAAGTAGGCTTGTATCTATATCCTCCAGGCCCTGGAATTTTTGCCATTTGTACCAGCTCAATTCTTTCTTCGGGTTGAAGTCTTATAATTAGTTTATTTCGATCTATCTTTTTTCCAGAAGGGAAAATATTATGAGGAACTCTTTTGAAGTTTATAATAATCTCCGAGAATCTTCTTTTCATTCTTTTTCCTGTTCTCAGGTAAAAAGGAACTCCTGTCCACCTCCAATTGTCTACATAAGTTTTAAGAGCCACAAAAGTCTCCGTAGACGAATCATAAGTGTCTATATCTTCTTGGTAGGATTGGACGTGCTTATCGTCAATTTCTCCACGTGTATATTGACCTCTAACAGTTGATTTAACAATTGAATTTGAATCGAAAGGTCTAAGAGCTTTCAATACTTTTAATTTTTCATCTCTTACGTTGTCAGCGTTTAATTTTGCTGGTGGTTCCATTGCTACCAAACATAATAGTTGTAACAAATGGTTTTGAACCATATCTTTCAAAGCTCCGAATTTATCGTAGTAACCTTTTCTGGAACCCACACCTAAAGATTCTGCAACGGTAATCTGGACATTATCTATATTTTTTGCGTCCCAAGCTAATTCAAATAAGTGATTGGCAAATCGAAGAACCATTAAATTTTGAACTGTTTCTTTGCCTAAATAATGATCAATTCTGTATATCTGAGTTTCGTTAAAATATTCCCTAACTTCCGTATTCAGTTGTTCAAAAGATTTCAAATCTGAACCTAAAGGTTTTTCCAATACAACTTTCGATTCGCTATTGATAATATCGTTTTCGGAAAGAAATTTTGAAATAATACCGAAAAGGAAAGAAGGTGTGGAATAATAAAAAACGTTTTGGTTGGATTTACTTTTTGCTAATTCCTCTCCCAAGTTTATATAATCTTCATTTTGAGTTAAATCCATTTTAAAATAGGACACCATTCCCTTGATTTTTTTCACAATTAAATCTTCTAATTCAGGAACATGAAGAGTTAAATGTTCTTTTAATTGGTTAAAAAAAGAAGGAGTATCCAATGGATTTTTTGAAACCACAATAATCTTTGTCTCAGTAGTGATTTGATTATCTTCGATCCGATAATAAAGTGCTGGGAAAATCTTTCTTAAAGCCAGATCACCATCACCACCAAAGATTACAATATTTGCGTTTTTTAAAGTTTTATTCATAACGGTTAAAACAAATATACAAATAGTTATTGTAAAAAATACAATAAGACACAAGAAATCACTGAAATTCGAACTCTACCCTAACTGCTTAACAGTTTGGTTGTCAGAATGAAATTCCGTTAACTCTTCAATAGGACAGCGTGTAATTTTTTTTATGCTCATACCGTATTCACTTGCTACTTCCTTTAGTATTTCATCATAATAAAAGGCTATAGATCCTACGAAGCCTAACTCATAACTATTGAAGTTAGGGTAAGGTACGATTCTTACTTCAAAGAAATTCTTAAATCCTTTATAGATTATATCTCTAAGTACCTTATGATGAAGATTTGCATGGTAGAAATAAGCAAAGCTTGCTAAGAAAACATTCGGGCTACTTTCTTTATAGGTGGTATTAAGAATTTGATCCTTTGACAATTTAAACTCATTTTCAAATGACTTTTTTAACTCGTCATCCATTTTGTCACTTAAGTAGAGTTTTAATAATTCTATTCCCAAATGGGAACCACTTCCTTCGTCTCCAAAAATATATCCATGAGAAGCAATATTGGCTTTCTCTTCAGAGTCCTCCCAAACACATGAGTTAGCTCCAGTACCTAAAATACAAGCTATTCCATCGCCATTGCCTAATGTAGCTCTTGCTGCTGCAATCATGTCATGATTTACATATATTCTTGCTTTTAAAAATTGAGGTTGCAGTCCATTTTTAACGACTGTGGTTCTTTCAGTAGAAGAACAACCTGCACCATAATAATGTATTTCAGTTACCTTATCCAAATCCAGTTTTGATTTAGAAAAAGATTTAAATATCTCGTTAAAGATAAATTCAGCTGTTTGAAAATATGGGTTAAATCCTATCGTCTTTATTTTTTCTACAATTTCAGAATTTGAATCAATAATTACCCAATCCGTTTTGGTAGAACCGCTATCTGCTATTACTTTATACATAGTTATATTACTTTAAATGGAATATTACCAGTGGCTACATTCCCATTTCCATCATGAACAAAAAGAAATAATCTATACTCCCCTTTACCAGGAGTTTTAAAAGTTACTTTATTTTTGTTCTTATCCGTTTTATTAAAAATTCCTCTTACGGGTTTTGGAGACTTCTCTGCATCTCCACCTGTTTTTTTATCTGTACTTTCAGGAATAATCATCCATTCATAAATTAAGTTATCCTTGTCTTTATCTTCAATAATAACTGAAGCCTTCATTTCCGAATTCTCCTTGATTTTAATATTATCCTTAGATGTCTTCTCGTTTATTCTAAACTTATCAATTGAAGGAGCAAAATTATTTGGATCTTTATTGCTCCAGTTTTTTATCAACACATCCATAACCTGAGTTTCATCTCCAGCCTCTGTAAACAAACCAAACCAAGTAGAGGTGTGTTCTTGCTTTTGTCCCCAAAGAAAAACATAAGAACCAAGACAATTAACCGAATCGGAAGTAATTGCCTTGATGCTTTTTTCGTATGTTTCTGCTTTCTCGGTACTATTCTGTTCAATAGATGCTCCCCATTCTGTCTTTTGTACTTCCCACCAACCATAAGGTCCCCATTCAGCTACTACATAAGGTTTTTTTCCAACCATATACTTTTATAGCTTCAGGTAAATATGAAATATCCCCGTATGTATTAACACCTAAAATATCCAGACTTGGCGTATGTTTATTGATTAATTTTACTTCTGCCACATCCAATCCTGCTGTTACAGCCATTGTAGGGTGATTAGGGTCCTCTTCGTGAATCATTTTGACTAATTCTTCCAAATACTTCCAAACATCGAAGTTGGTGTAATCCAAATCCATTTCATTTCCAACTCCCCAAAGTAGAATAGCTGGATGATTTTTGTATTTTCTCACCACTCTTCTAAACTCTTCAACTTGAGCCTTGATTGCTCCTTCATTGGAGTAATCAAATCCTTGTCGCTCCTGCCCCATCCAAATGCCAAATGTCACAGTAATTCCATTTTTATGAGCTTCTTCAAGAATCGCATCTGTTTCTGGACTTATTCCCCAAGTACGTATTGAATTTCCGCCATAACTTTTCAACTTTTCAAGCTCCACTGTTCCTCCCGCTCCTTTGATGTAATAGGGCTTACCGTCCTTTAGCAATTGAAATCCATTCTCCGTAGTCTTTACTTCTACTTTTGAAGCAAAGGCACCTAAGAAAACAAGGTTTAATATAATATATGTAACTATTTTTTTCATTTATTCTGGTAAACTTTTACGTAATCTACTTCCATAAATTTAGCTGTTCTTAACCCAGCATTATCTACGTTTCCACCTAAATTACCTCCTACTGCAACATTTAACAATAGATGAAATTCAGCATCAAAAGGCCAAGTAGCACTTACTTGTGAATTGGTTCTTAACACTTGAAAAGACTGAACATCATCCAAAAACCAAGTAATTTTATTTGCGTCCCATTCAATAGTATATTTATGAAACAAATTATCATACACAATGGGTTCCAAATCCCCTAATTGCCTTCTGTTTCCTAAATTATCAGCAAAATGAATCGTATTGAATATTTCACTTGATCTGTTTCCTACAAACTCCATAATGTCGATTTCTCCACTTATTGGCCAGCCTTCACTTGGATTAGTTGGCAACATCCAGAAAGCATGCCATAGTCCTCCCGAGTTTGACATTCGCATAGAAGCTTCAATTTTTCCATATTTAAAGTCTCCCTTATTCAAAGATCTGATTCTGCCAGAAGTAAAATCCAAACCTCCAAAACTTTCGGCAATAGCTCCAATTTTTAAGGTACCAGAAGAAACAGATACATTGTTTTCTCTGTAATATTGTTCTTCGTTATTTCCCCATCTGTACAATCCATAACGAGATCCGTCCCCGATCATATGTTCCCATTTGGAGAGATCTAAACTTGTGCCATTAAAATTATCTTCCCATACCAAGTCATACTTAGTAACAAGTGGGTCGCTTTGCCTGCAATTATTAAAAAGAATAATTGCAAGTAAAACAGCAAATAATGATTTAATAGCCATTGAAATAACTTTATTGAATAAGTAATAGCCAACCTTGTTGGCCATCACTTAAATATAGGTTAAATATTAATTTTTTACAATTCTTGAGGTTGCAACACCTTCTGTTGTCGTTGCTCTCAACATATACATTCCAGGAGCTAAATTAGTTGCATCGATTTTAGTAATTCTTACGTTTGGAACTGATGAATACACCAAGTTACCTTTTAAGTCATAAACCTCAATCTTAGTGATGTTGTTATCTTCAGATTTAACTGTCCATTGATTATTCGTTGGATTTGGATATACACTTAATTCCTCATTCTTTATCTCCTGTGTCCCAACATAAGCTGGTCCCCATCTTACATCATCGAAATAGTAAGTTTTACCAGAACCAGTGTTTCCGAAATCAAAGAATATCGAAGCTTTGTCGTAAACCCATCCTGCAGCTAATCCTGCACTTAACTGTGCAGTCCCTGCTGCTTCATTTGAGAAATCAAATATTAAGATGTCCCATCCTCCATTTACAGTTGTGGTTGCTTCAGTTTCACAAGTATGGGTTGCATCGTTGTGATCTTCCACTTTTAGTCGAACTACAGTGTTCGAATCTGGTGACCAAACTCTTACACTCATAATATTATCAGTTAAAGTGAACGGAAGTAACGCATTAAATCCTAATGATGTACCAATTGTTGTTCCTGCCCAAGTCTGAGCACCAGCAGTTTTATCAACTTTCATCACATGATTCGTAGTATCTGTTGGGTCTTTAACCAAAGTAGAAGAATTTCCTCCAAAATCAGTCATTGTGTAATCTACTGCTGTATCTTCAAAAGTTACAGTTAAGTGAATTTGCAGTTTTGATGGTGGTGGTGGCGGAGGTGATGTTGTGTCTCCTCCGAGCATTAAATTATCGAAATAGAAAGTATCCTGAGCTCCTGCTGTTCCAAAATCAAAGAACAAAGATGCCTTGTCATAAGTATTTGTCAAATTCAACGCTGGTGTTCCGGTTACTGGATTCTTAAAGTTAAATGTTAAAGTATCCCAACCACCAGCAGTTACAGTCATGGCTTCAGTCTCACAACTAATAGCTGAATTTGATGCGTCTTCTACTTTTAATCTAATTGGAGTTCCTGCTGATGCCGACCAAACCTTTACGGACATCAATGTATCGTTAACAGTAAATGGAATAGCTGTTGCAAAGCCACTTGGAGTTCCAACAGTCGTTCCTGACCAAGTTTGAGCCCCAGTTGGTTTTACCACACACATTACTGTATTTGTTGGGTCAGTCGGATCAGTAGCTATACTGTCCGTGTTTCCTCCAAAACTTGTCATCGTATAATCTACCGTTGAATCTTCAAAAGTTACGGGCAAATCAATTTGTGAAAGAATTACCGGTATCCCTCCAAAGTAAACATCATCAAAATAAAAAGTATCTTGTGCTCCAGCTACATTGAAATCAAAGAAAATGGAAGCTTTGTCGTAAGTGTAAGTGAAATTCAAGGCTGCAGTTCCTGTTGCTGGAACTCCAAAATCAAAAGTTAAAGTATCCCATCCTCCGGTCATTGTGGTCATTGCATCCGTTTCGCAAGTTCGGGTTGCATCAGTTGCATCTTCCACTTTTAATCTAATTGTTTTTCCAGATGCTGGAGACCATACTCTTACCGTCATCTTTTGATCTGTTGCAGTAAATGGTAAAGCTGTTGCAAATCCTGTTGCAGTTCCAATAGTAGTCCCAGCCCATGTTTGTGCGCCTGTTGTCTTAATTGCACACATTACCTTGTTTCCTGACATTGTTGGATCTGCTGTCAATGCCGATGCATTTCCTCCAAAGTCTGTCATTGTGTAATCTACTGTTGTGTCTTCAAAGGTTACTGGCAAATTAATTTGTGATAGTGCTGCTGGTGGAGATACCGGTCCAGAAATTGAGACAGAATCTAATCCAAAACCTAAAGTATTTGTATTTCTAAAAGAAATTATAAACTCTAAACTTGTACACCCTACCGGTGCAACAACTGAATCAACATACATCGTAACTGTGCTTCCTATAACATCCTGATAAGATGTGTATGAAGTCCAAGAAGCATTTGAAAGATCATAAAGACTAACTCTCAAATCTGTTGTGTCACCTGGTACCGTTGCAGCCCACATTTTAATAACATAGGTCGTTCCAGGAACAACAGTTATTGCTTTAGTTGTAAGTCTTTTATGTCCAGAGCCTATATTAATAATGTTAGCAAAGGAAGTTCCATAATTGGCTCCCATTGTTACTTCACTAACATTTGAGGCAGACACATTGGTTTTGGTGCCAAAAAAATCTGTTGGATTTCCTGAAGCATCCCAAGATGATAAGTCACTTTGAAAAACGACCTGCGATATGGAAAAATTAGATAATAAACCTAACGCGATTAGAGTAAATATTCTTTTCATAATTATATTTTATTAGTTGTTTTTAATTATTCTTTCTGTCGTGAAGTTTCCATTTACATCCAATATTTGGATGAGGTAGGAACCAGACAATAATGACTGAAGATCAACAACTGTTTTGTTATTATTTATTTCAGTTATATCGATAAGAGTCTTACCTGTTAAATCCATTACTCTAATCTGATCAATTTGAACTTTTGATTCAACTGTAATTTGGTTTGAAAATGGATTTGGAAAAAGTTTTAAAGTATTGATTGATTTGTTTTCATTAATTCCCACTGAATTATCAAATAAAAATCTAAAATTGTCAAGGAAAATTGAATCTGGAGTTGCCGTTGAAGAATTTACAAGAAATACAAATTTTTCAAAAGACGTTGATGCTGGCACACCAGATAAATCCATATTAAAAGTACTCCAGCCTGGAGTTGTAGAAGTTGTGAATAATGAATCTAAAATATCTGTACCGCTCGCATCTTGAAAAACCATTTTAAAATCATATGCTCCAGCTGGACTATATAAATCAATGCTAGCAGTGTTGTATTTGGTTGAAACAAATGGGATTTTGATAGTTCCTCCAAAAGCTCCATCATTTGTTGGCGGAATAAATTTGATGAATTTTCCACATGTTGTTGAAGTGTTTATACCTGAGGTCAGAGGATTTACTTCATTTTGTAAGTGTGTTCCATTAGAAAAATCAAAACTAACATTACGTTGACATTCATAATCTTCTCCTATAGCTGTATCAGTAGGAACACTTGCACAAGGATCAATTAGGGTTGGCCCCATTAAATCGTCAAACAAATAAGTGTCGGAATTAAAAGAATTTGGGTCGAAAAGTAAAACTAATGTTGTAACATTGGTATCAGAAACTGTTGTGTCTGGACTATTGACCAAACTAAAAGTCAAAGTTTCCCATGTGTTAACCGCAGTTGTCACTGCAGTATATTCACTGTGTCTTCCTGTAGGATAATTAGTAGGACCTGCTGAATTTTTATCTTCTAAAGTTATCTGTAAGGTTTTACCAGCTGCTGGGCTGTATACTTTAATCGACATGCTTTTTGTACCTGCCTTAAAATCTGCAACACTTGCAATTTTAAACGTCCCTGTAGGCTCAATTAATATAACGTCATATTGTGAACCTCCATTCCTTGTATATTGAGCACATGTTGAACTTGTATTCACCCCGGTTGTTGAAGGGTTTGAGAATGACTGATTGAATGTAGTTCCGTTAAAGAAAGGATAGGCCACTTTACCAGGGTTGTCAAAATCATCCCAAGTTGATTGGGAATTTAAAATACATGCACCAAATAGAAAAGTGCCTAACAATAAAGAACTGAATAATTTCATTATGAGAAAGTTACATTTATACTTATTGTATTTTTGACTATTACTTATTGTCAAAACAACAATTACTAAAAACGAATCTAATGAATTCTTATCGAAAAGTCAAAATTATTTGACTAAAAAATCTCTTTTTATCCCATTAATTTCAAGTTGAAACCCTCCAGTTTCGAGCTCCCAAGTATTGGATACTCCTACAAAAGCTAATTCTGAAACTGGAATCCTAAATTCAATTTTCTTTGTTGAATTTGCTGAAAGGTTAACTTTTCTGAAGCCTCTTAATCTTTTAACGCTCGGTGTTATAGAGGCTACTTTGTCACTAATATATACCTGAACAACCTCCTTACCTTCTCTATTAGATGTGTTTTTTATTTCCAATGAAACTTTAATTGTATCGGATTTTGAATATTCAAGTTTATCAATATTTACTTCATCATAATTAAAATTTGAATAACTCATACCAAAACCAAATTCCCATTGTGGATTAAAAGCCTTCTTACCGAAATTGATATCAAAAACTTCAGTGTACTTATGGTCGTATTGGATAAATGAACCCGTAAACCTTGGATAGGTGAAAGGTATTTTCCCTGATGGATTAGACCCACCAAAAAGAATTTTAGCTAATGCTTCTCCTCCAAAATCTCCTGGCAGGTAACAATGAAGAATCGCATCCGCATTAGGTACAATCTCATTTATTATCCTTGGTCGGTTAAATGTCAATGTAAAAACTATTGGCTTATTTAATTTACTCAATTCCTTCACTAATCGTTGTTGAGCTTTTGGCAAAGTTAAATCTTCAATATTTCCTGGAATTTCTGTACATGGAAGTTCTCCCAAGCACACAATTATCACATCAGATTTTTTGGCTTTTTCAATAGTCTCCTCGAGATTTTTTAAACTATCTAAGCCTGAACCTAAAGAAAACTCTACTTTTCCTTTGGAAATTTGTTTAATAGCCTCATAATAAGTTTTTGCTCCCTTGGTATTGTAGGTTGGATCAACACCTTGCCAAGTATGAGTCCAAGCACCATTTTGAATGTTTAACGAATTAGCTGCTGGACCGCAAATTAGAATGTTAGCCTCTTTTTTAAGTGGCAAAACATTATTTTCATTCTTAAGGAGAGTAATTGATTCCAATGCAGTATTCAAAGCAGTTTCTTTGAATTCTTTGGAAGCAAACTTCGTGTATCTTGCAAAATCTGGAATTGGATTTTTTAATAGACCCAATTGTTTTTTGACCCAAAGTATCCTTCTGCAAGATTCATCTAATCTACTTTCTTTGACCTCCCCGCTTTTGACTAAATCGATAAGCGCTTTATTAAAAGAATAATCATTTGGAGTCATACTCATATCAATTCCAGCATTAACCGCAAGCTTCACTGCTTCTCGCATATCTTTTGCAACATTATGGTTTTTATACAATTTAATAATGTCTTCCCAATCCGTTACAGCAAGTCCTTTAAACCCTAATTCGTCTCTCAATAATTTTGTAAGAAGATCAGGATTTGCATGAACAGGAATTCCATTTATCTCTCCAGAATTAATCATTACCGTCAACGCATTTTCCTTAATTGCAGTTTCAAAAGTTGGTAGATAATATTCTCTAAGTTGTCTTTTTGGAATCCAAACTGGTGTTCTGTCTTTTCCAGACAACGGTGTGCTGTAGCCCAAAAAATGTTTCATACAAGAAGCTACTTTTTCAGGATTTGAAGGGTCATTACCCTGATACCCAATAATACAAGCCTCTGTCATTTGTTTTGCCAAATAAACATCTTCTCCATACGTTTCAAAGAACCTTGACCAAAGCGGCTGACGCCCAATATCCAATACAGGTGAAAAGTTCCAAGGAATTCCTGAAGCTCTACATTCATAGGCTGTTATCGAAGCTCCTTCTTTTACTAACTCTAGATTCCATGTTGCAGCCTGTCCTATTTGTTGTGGAAATAATGTTGCATCCACAGTATAATTTACTCCATGAATAGCGTCAATCCCGTATATAATTGGAATTTTATTTCCTTCAGTAGTAGCTTTCGTTTGAATTTGAGTGATAATTTCTTGCCAATGTGCTCTGGTATAGGTGTGACCACCAACATTAAGTATTGATCCCACAAAGTAATGATTAATCGCAGAATCCAGCTTTTTTGAATCTAACTGATGGGGCTTTTCGAGGTTGTAAATTTCTCCTTTGGAAATAACATCAATATTAATTTGAGTCATCTGCCCAACCTTTTGCTCAATGGTCATTTTTGAAATAATCGCTTCAATTTCTGAATCAACTATTTGAGGAATTGAGGTTGAATTTTTTATAGTATTACAAGAAAAAAAGAATAAAAATAATCCCAAGAACAGGGTTAATTGCTTTTTGATTTTCATCATTTAGTGATTTTAATTTCATCAATAAAAACTTCCCCTTTCGAGGTTCCTTCAAAATAAATTTGCTTAATTCTGTCTAAAGCAAATTTCTTATCTCCGAGATTTAGATTTTTAAGAGGAATAGATATTTTTGACCAGTCATCCGAATTAATTTTTTGAGATTTGTGCGAGAAAATTTCCGTTTTGTGCCCTAAATAGTCTTCAAGTATTACTTTAAATTGACTTCCTTTTTTGGCCTTCACATTAAACCTAATGGTAGACTCTTCAGAAACTCCTCGTAAATTTACGGCATACCATCCATTCCAATTCATTCCCCATTTTGCCCAAGAGCAATCCTTTGCATCGTATTTCCAGTGAATATATTTGTCTCCTTCTCCATTTGCTTTTTCCGATAGTTCTTGACATCTGTTATTCTCATATCCCCATACATCTTCTTTGAAATTCCCTTCCCGATAAACAATTTGATTGAACTTTCCCTTTGGTCTCATTTTTTCAACCTCAGCTCGAGATTTAGCATATTCTTCTTTTGAATAACTTACTATTTCAATTTCATCCAAATAAAACGAACCTGCTCCTTCGAGTTGAAATTGCATTTGTTTTATGGAGTTAATATCTACCTCTTCTTCATCAATAGGGAAATGCCATAAAGGAACAACAATTCTTTTCCAAGTTGTATCTATTTCGAGTCCATATAAATATTTTCCCGCATCTATAAAATAGTAACTTCCTCCACCTCCAAAGTCTTCTAAATTAGCTACAATTGGAATTGCTTTTGCAGTTTTAGATTGAGTTCTTACATAAAAAGACAATGCTTTTTTGAATCTTTCTTGAGATAAATCAACGGGTTGCCAGTTATTGAAACTATTTCCAAATCCAATCCATTCGCAATTTCCTTTGTTCCAAGAAAGCTTGATACTTGATTTTCCTTTAAAAGCTACTTTATCACTTATCTCAAAATCTCCACAATCAAATAAAGAATTCCACATCGTTCCTACTCCATCCGAAAATACGACTTGATCACCCTGAACTGTTGGAGGATGAACTTCATATTTATCATACAAAACCTGTTCTTTGAATTTGACACTTTCGCAAGCAAATAAAGCAACTAAAAATGTTATGAAAATTAAATTTTTCAAGGAGTGTAAGGAGTATTAGTAGTAAAAATTAAGTGATCTACGAAAGCCTTTGAATTCCCATTTGCCTTGTTAGCCAAATAAAATACGTTAATAGAAGCAAGCTTAGCAGGTTCAGGCAATCCATTTCCGTTTGTAGAAACTTGATTTCCATCCGCATCAAATTGAATATCAGAGTATTTGAAACTTACCAAGTTCCAACCCGTATCGGTGTACCAATATTCATAAATAAATCTATCTTCGGTTGCTTCGTCAAAAGTTCCGTCTCCATTTTCATCTTCATCAAACCAAAATTGGATAAATGCATTTCCTTCACCAATATTCTCAATAGGTTTAAATGCCATATTGAAAAATAAATTTGAAGCACTTGCTGGTAGTCCGAAATTACTTGAAGCGTTGGGTTGAATCATAACCGAACCAATTGCCCAGTCCCATGGTACATTTCCGTTCCAGCTATAATGACAATTCCCTTTGGCAGACTCACCGCTTCCACAATCAATTGCTCCTGCAACCGTAGTTTGGTTAAACTTTGACCAGTTCGCTCCTTCTCCATTTTCAAAACTCGTAATTAGGTAACCATTGTCAACTTTTATCCCAGAAATAGTAACGGTATCATAAAGAACAGGTGTTCCATCTTCATCAGGAAAATTGATTTCAATGTAGGCTTTTTCCAATCCAAAACCAGGAAAAGAATTTGCTCCTCCATCCCAAGAAGAATTGTCAATTGAGATAATTCTATCCGTTCCAGAAATAAACCTTTTAGCACCCGTATTTGCTCCAACTATTGAAATATTCCATTTGGTGTTTTTTGACAATTCACCATTAAAATAAAGTTTATTATCAACTGGAAAATCAACCAGATTTTTATTGATTTCAACGTCTTTAATAATACTAAAAGGTCCGAATAAATCATTTAAGTCTGGACCATCAAATGTCGTGTCATCTTCTTTTCTACAGGATAGAATAAGTAAGATTGAGATTAAAATAAAAACTGTCTTTTTCATAATTAAAAGAATAAAGAATATAAAAATGTGAACTGAGAAATCCCATAATCCACTGAATTACTTGTTTGGTGTTTGATACTATTCACCTGATATTGTGCAGATAATATGTTCTTATCAGAGAATCTATACCTCAATCCTACTGCATAAGTATTTTCACTAAAATCATAAGAAACGATATCAAAATTTTCAATTGAGTTAAAAGCATTCCGTTCATTGATGTAAGCATTTCCATCAACTGCCCATAGCTTTGCTCCCAATAGAAAATCTAATTTACGAAGAAATTCAATGGAAAGTCCAGCATCAATTAAAGTGCTATTTAGGTCAACGGTTTCGAACTCTTCCCCTTTTCTTGATGTGTTCTCGTACCTTACTCCCAAATCTAATTTGAATTGTTTTTTCCAACCCAAAAAGTCACTAAAGTAGATGTCAGTTCCAGCCTCTACCAATATAAAATTCTTCTTGACATTGGTTCCCGTACCTCTGGATTGGGTCATGTAAGAGGCATTCAAAAAAGTATTTTTAAACTTAGTGGTATCCGATTTAATCATTTTTAAATAAACTCCTTTCCTATTTGGAGTTGCAAGTCCATAAGGATTTATGTTGTCGTATGCTGGATTATAATCCATTAATTCTTCTGAGATTTTAAACGAATTTTCAGTGTTTCCGCTAATAACATCTGAGTAACTGATAGGTCTTCCAGTAGCATTATTGGTTATTTGCTGATACAAACCTGGAAATTTACCATAGTTGATTCGTTTCGTTTGAGCACCAGGTGATAAAAAATCTGCTCCTACATCCTTATATCCGATTTCAAAACTTAGTCGTTTATCCTTTAATTCTGTAACAAAAGAGACATCGTAAAACCAATCATTTATGGATTCAGGAGCTCTTGAATCCTGATAATTGATATACTGAGTGCCTGATGTTCCTGCCTCAGATTTAAGACCAATTTTAAGATTATCGTTTAATTCTCTGTTGTAAAAAAGGTTAACTGTGTGCACATTATTTTTGTACTGAATGCTATCTGGAATTGTTTCTTTAAGGTCAAACACATTAACACTATTAAAAGCCAAAGACAGATTTTCACTTTGGCGAATTGAAATTGTTCCCCCTCCATACAATCTTTCTGGCTCAGCAATTCCATCTGTAGGTCTTTGTCTTGTTATGAATCCTTTAAAATCCATTCCTTCGATTACATTGCCGAATTCTAACCCAAAATTCATTTTTGCACCCTGCATTCGCCAGTTGTTGTCATTATAAAACATATCATAATGAACAATATCTCTCCTCAAGGCAAATACATCTCCCTCATTTACAATTCCCTCTTCTTGTTGATTAAATAAAGTGTAAGGTGTCATTTTCAAATCAATATCACCCACTTCGTAACGCACCAAATCTCCTGCAACACCTTTTACCGTTAATTGTCGAACATCAAATGAAACTCCACCTCCCCAAAATCCACCGAGCTCATTTCGGATACGAAACATTCCTAATACCTCGGTGTTCTTGTTGGGAAAAATACTTACTCCTAAATCAAGTAAAGTATGACCATAATTAGCTTTTCTTGTTGTAATTGAATCCAACGATTCATCGATATTTAGCTCATTTGAGAACATATACGCCCTTGCAGCTCCATTGATTTGAAACTTTTTTTGTTGACCAAAAGCAAAATTCGTCAACACAACAATAAGTATGAATATAATTTTTTGTTTCATTAGAAAATGATTTTTATTTCAAGTGTGGTTTCATGCCCAGCGTACTTGTCAAGAGCAAAATTCCTGTCCTCAAATTTGAAGTATCGATGTCTCAAGTATAAAGCTGTGTTCTTAGACATCATATAGTCAAACCCTAATCCAAAGGCAATTCCTTCTTGATTTCTTGGTCTTTCTGTGAGAATATCAACTTCCGTGTCGTAGTTTGCGATAGCTCTTTCCCAACCTACATACTGGGATAAAACAACTTTTTTGTGAATTTTGTAATAACTCTCCAATTGGTGAGAATAATAGCGAATATATGCGTCTTCTGTAAACACCGTAATTGGAGAAAACTTGGTTTGAACTGAGTTATAGGAACCTAAATAAAACACATGCCATGGTTTTCCAAAAAAGTTAAACTTATACTTAACCTGAGCTTCAATGTTATTGAAATACTTATCATTTACAACCTCTCCCGTTTCCGATAAATCATTCAAATTCAATGTCTCAAAAACATTTCGAAACAATACCGATGTTCTGTCATACGGACCAACATTGGCAGGAAAACTCCACCTCCAAAACCTTGACATAGTTAATCCATTAATAGCATGTCCATAGGTAATTGAATTGTTTTTGTTTTCAATTTCCTTTGCTATTCCATTTCCTATTGAAATTATTGCATCGTCAATTTTAAATTCCGTATTTATATTTAACCCTTGGCGGTTATTTGCCATTTGTCCCATGCCCAGCATGGCACTCCCGTTTTGTTGAAGAACACCATTCGCTCCAATGATTGTTTGAGCTCCAGCCGCAGCTGATGTAGCTTCAATTACTGAGGTATTCACGAATTCCACGTTATTGTTCACCACATTTGGATTTATTCTGAAATAATGTAATTCAATAGGGATTTTGGTTAATTTTTTATCCAAATTAACCTTTAATGAAACCATTTCGCCTATACCCAAATCTTTATAGACATCTTTGTAATGACCTCCCCCTATTTCTCCAGAAATTTTCATTTTATCAAAAACAAAATTAAATTCCGTAGTCAATATTCTATTTTCAATGGGATCCAATGCCAACTCATCAGAATAAGTTCTTCTGTTAAAAGAATTAAGACTTACAGAATGTTTCTTGAATACTTTTTTGATACTTCCCGCAACAACATTGTTGGGTATTGTATTATCATAAAACTTAATAAATGAGTTATTGGTTGAATCACTTGAAACGTTTGCCGGGTCAACAAATGCCGAACCTGCATTTTGAGTTTTTCCGTATAGCATGTTGAATGACAAACCAAATGGAAGTTCAGTGATATCCAAAATCAACCCTTGAACAGCTTGTTGAGCCCATCTTGTATCTTGAGATATTGCACCGTTTTTGTAATAATCCTCGTAACGTTTATTGATATCCTTGAATTGAGGATCCCAAGGGTTTCTGTCAAAAACGCTGTATCTATTATATCCTGCAAACGACCGCATTGTAAATGGCGTCATGCTGTGCCAATGTATTCCTCCCGCTTTTACTCCAATGTTAGCAACTTTTGTTTTGAAATTTCCATACAGATTAATCCCCAATTGTAAATTTCTGTAATAATTGAAATTTCCATCGTTTTGATTCCAAACAACCAAATCCGTTCCAAATGAAGTTCCTGGAGATGGATTTCCTCCCATATTTAACGTTAATTCAGGAAGTTGTGAGGCATCTCCAATAAGGAGTGATCTATTACTCAAATAAACAGGCTCATCATTTACAATATCAAATGCAAAAGGGTCAGTAAACATCCTGTGTTGAGCAAAAAACCTGTAGTTTCCTCCGATATTGAAACCTTTGAGTGGTGCTTTTTTTACTAAAGAGTCTTGAGATATGCCGATTACGGAGATTAGTGAAAATAAAATTGTCACTCCGAAATTTAAATTATTTCGTTTGCTTGATTTCTTTTTCATTGCTAAAAGCAAGAAAAATAAACAAATAGTTATTAGGGCAAATGATAAAGTCAAAATCAGCTAATTATTGTTGATATTACAATTAGTTATTGTAAAACTGACACTAAGTTAGCAAAAAAATCTAAACTTCAAAGTTGAAGCCTCCTTTTTTGAGTATTTCATATCTCTTCTCGTCAAACTCATAAAGCTTCGCAGGACGATGAGAAACGTTTTCTTGAAGATTTCCAGTCTCTCTTAAAAACTTCATTTGAAGAATTTTTTTTCTAAAATTTCTAATGTCCATTTTTACTCCAAGAATAGCTTCATACAACATTTGCAATTCCGTGAGAGTAAAATGCGGAGGCAAAAGCTCAAAACCGATTGGCATTGTTCTTACTTTTCTTTTCAGCCTATTTACACAGGATAACAAAATTTTGTCGTGGTCAAAAGCTAAATCTTTTACATTGTTCACCTTAAACCATTTAGCTTTTGAAGCGAAAGAAGAAGGACTTAATTCATAATCATCTATTTTAACTAAAGTAAAATATCCTGTTGTAAGCACTCGTCCTAAAGGGTGTCTTTGAATTTCTCCAAAAGTTTCTACTTGCTCAAAATAAAGATTACTCAACCCTGTAAGATCTTTAAGAATTCTGTTGACAGAAGCATTTAAGTCTTCATCAGGGCTCATTAAATCTCCTGGCAAAGCCCAAAAATCCTTAAATGGAATTTCTCCTCTTTCAATTAAAAGAACCTTCAAATCAACACCATCGAATCCAAAAACCACACAATCAATGGAAACTGCAAGAGTAAAATATTTTTTTAAACTATCCTTCAAAAACTATCTGTTAAAATTATGTTACAAACATACCTAAAAATATGAAAAAAGAAAATGGGAACTACAACTTTTACTTCTTAATAAATAGTAAATTCACACGTTGAATAGAGTCATCAACTAATTAAAAAAACTATGAAAATATACACGAAAACGGGCGATAAAGGAGAAACTTCTTTACTTGGAGGGGCAAGAGTCCCAAAATTTCATTTACGAATAGAAGCCTACGGAACTGTGGATGAATTAAATTCTCATTTAGGATTAATTCGAGATCAAGAAATTGATTCGATGACTCGAGAATTTATCATTCAAATACAAAATAATCTATTTGTAATTGGTTCTCATTTGGCTAAAGAACCCGGAAAAGATAAAGTTAAAATCCCTTCTATTTCTGAAGAGATGATTATAGAGTTGGAAAATAAAATGGACGAAATGAATGAGGTTTTACCCGATATGAAATTTTTTGTTCTTCCTGGAGGACATCAAACTGTATCTCATTGTCATGTAGCTCGATGTGTTTGCAGAAGAGCAGAAAGAATTTGCGTCCACCTTTCTCAAAACAGTGAAGTGGATCCAATAATAACTAAATATTTGAATCGCCTTTCGGACTACTTATTTGTCTTGAGCCGTAAATTTACTCAAGATTTAAATGCAGAAGAAATTCCTTGGAAGAGTTAAAAGTTTATCCCTTTTAACATTATTTACAACCCTTTAACAATTTTTGGCTGTTGAAGTTTCGATAAATATTTACTTTTATTTCACAAATTGTAACATTTAGAGCTATTAATAGTTATAGTTGAAACAAAGCATGAAAAACTCTATTCTCCTCTTACTATTCTGTTTTTCTGGATTGATATATTCTCAATCCATTTCTGGCTTTGTTATGGATGAAAATAACGCGCCTGTTCCTTATGCAAATATTTTCGTTAAGTCTACTCAACAAGGGACCTCAACTGATGGAAACGGACAATATACCTATCAGTTTAATAATCATGGAATATATACCATTGTAGTTACCGCAATTGGTTTCGAGACCCAGGAATTTACAGTTTCAATTGGTGGAAATAAAGAGGTTGTGAAAAACATTTGGCTAAAAACCGATGTAAAAAAATTAAAAGAATTTGAAATAAAAAGTAAAGGCCGTGATCCTGCTTATGGGATTATTAAAAATGCAATCAAAAATAAGGAAAGATGGAACACTCAGATTCAAAGCAGTAAATGTGAGGTATATATAAAAGGAAAAGAAATTATCTCTGAAAAAGAACGCAAAAAAAGAGAAAGAAGAGAACGTCAAAGCAGAAGACAAGAAGAAATTCAAGAACAGGCAAAAGAAAAAACTGACGAAGAATTATTTGACGAAGCTGAGAAGAAACGGAAAAAAGAAATTTACAAATTAGCCAATAGCATCAATATGATGGAGGTGAAAATGGAGAGGCATTTTCAAGCTCCAAACAAAGTAAAAGAAATAAGAAGCGCCTATAAAAAGTATGGAAATACCTTTGGTTTGTTTTTTAAAAACACGATCCAAAACGAATTCAATTTTTACGACAACTTGATGAATCTCTATAAACTGAATGAAGTACCGTTGGTTTCTCCATTGAACTCACTCTCAGTACTTACCTATAAATTCAAATTGATTGAAACTAAGTTTGACGAAGGTATAATGGTTTTTAAAATTCAAGTTACTCCACGTAAAAAAGGAAATGCAACCTGGGAAGGACATATTTGGATAAGAGATAATTCTTATAATATTGACAAAGTTGATTTATCACTTCATAAAGGAGGATTGCTTAAATACACTGATTTTAGGATTCAACAAGAATATTCGTTTAATGAAGATTCTGTTTTATTGACGTACAAACAGGTTTTTGATTATGTAGAAAAATCAGGAAGAACAAGCTTTACCGGAAATACAACAGTTGTTTATTCGAATTATCAATTAGACGTAGAGTTTCCGAAAAGGTACTTCGGTAATGAAGTAGGTGTTACCACTGCCGAAGCTTACGAAAGAGATTCAACCTATTGGGATAAAATTCGACCACAACCTTTAACTAAAAAGGAACAAAGATTTCAATTCATCAAAGACAGTATTCACGATTATGTCAATTCCCCAGCCTATTTAGATTCAGTGGATTCGG
>JBMYYT010000003.1:0-30325 GCA_049609665.1 Flavobacteriales bacterium
ACTTCTGATGCTTTTTTGTTCAGTTTTTCTCCTATTTGAGTTAGATTAACCCCAATCAAACTATCAAATATTGACTCATTATTCCTCAACAGAATCTGAATTAGTTTTTCGTGCTCAGGATGTTTAATCTGATAGTTGTAGAGTTCGTTGTTGTTCACTTTGAACTTTACTTTGTTAGGTCTTGAAATGGCTTCTGAAAGTGAAATATAGCCGGCTAAACTGAGTATTGAAAGCGCATGGTGTGTTTTGATAACATCGAAATTAAACTGATTACAAAACTCTCCTAAATTAAATTCATAACTTATTCCTTCGCCACCTCCAATTGCGAGTCTAAAATAATTACCTAAGGAATTATAGATTTTTTTGATTAAAGAAATTTCAGGGAACTCTAATTCATGAAACTTCTCCAGATTCAATTTGTCGCTTGGTTTATAAAGTAATGCTCCAAAAGATTGCTTTCCATCTCTTCCTCCACGTCCTGCTTCTTGGAAGTAGGCTTCGGGAGAGGCAGGAGGTTCCAAATGCACCACAACTCTCACATCAGGCTTGTCAATTCCCATTCCAAAAGCATTGGTAGCGACAATGATTTGTGTTTTGTTTTCAATCCAATTCTGTTGTTTTCTGTCTCTATCATCTTGTGTCAAGCCACCGTGATAATAGTCGGCTCTAAATCCATTTGAAGCCAAGAATTGAGCAGTTTCAACTGTTTTTCTTCGGGTATTTGCATACACAATTCCGCAACTATTTGTTTTTTTTAGAATTTGAAGTAACCGTTCTTTTTTGTTCTCAATTTTCAATACTAAATAACCGAGGTTTTCTCTATAAAAACTCTGTTTTATAACATGAGAACTGCCAATACTTAACTGCTCCGAGATATCAGTTATTACTCTCTTATTTGCAGTTGCTGTAACAGCTAAAAACGGAACTGAAGAGTCAATAATTTCTCGTAAATCTTTTATTTTTTGATAAGCAGGTCTGAAATCATGTCCCCATTGAGAAATACAATGCGATTCATCTACTGCAATTAAATTCACTTTCATTTTGGCAACTCGTACTTTAAAAATCTCGGTTTGAAGTCTTTCTGGTGAAACATATAAAAACTTATAATTGCCATATACACAATTGTCAAGAGCGATATCAATTTCTCTTTTATTCATCCCAGAGTAAATCGCCAATGCTTTTATTCCTCGTTTGTTGAGGTTTTCTACTTGATCTTTCATGAGTGCAATCAAAGGAGAGACTACAACGCAAATCCCTTCATTAACCAATGCAGGAACTTGATAACAAATGGATTTTCCACCACCCGTTGGCAATAGAGCAAGTGTATTATTTCCATCCAAAACAGAAGAAATAATTTCTTCCTGTGAATCGCGAAAAGAATCGTAACCCCAGTACAGTTTTAATATGTCGTTAATGGTTTGGCTCATTGCTTCAATAAAAATAGTCGAGTTGGAGAATTTAAAAAAGATTAGAGTTCTTTTTCTTCAGAATAGTATGTTTTTTCCGTTAAAAATTTTTGAAGCCTTGGAAAATATTTAGGAAAGGACTTACGGTTTTTGGCTTTTCGCCAAAAAACATTAGAAAAAGCGTCTTTTCTTTTGGTTCGTTTTCTTTGGACGAGCAAAGAAAATGAACAAGTGTGTTGTAAATTATATGATTGTTATTTTTCATAAATACTACTTTTAAATTGCCATTCTAAAAAACACAAATTTCATTGTTTCCTTCTTACCTTCGTACAAACAAACTAAAATTATGCTCACAATTAATCCATCAGAAATTCCAGTTCCCAAGTTACATCACTATTTATTAGGGGCAGTTGGGCCTCGCCCTATAGCTTTTGCAAGCACAATTGATAAAGAAGGAAATAGAAATTTAGCTCCTTTTAGTTTTTTTAATGTGTTTAGTGCGAACCCGCCAATTATGGTGTTTTCTCCGGCACGAAGTGGAAGAACCAATACTACAAAAAACACCTTTGATAACGTAAAAGAAGTATCAGAGGTAGTAATAAATATTGTGAATTACAGCATTGTAGAGCAAATGTCTTTATCCAGTTCTCCGTTTGCTGCTGATGTCGATGAATTTACAAAATCAGGATTAACACCCTTAGAATCAGATACAATAAAACCTTTTAGAGTAAAAGAATCCCCAGTGCAATTTGAGTGCAAGGTGAATGAAGTGGTGGAACTTGGAACCGAAGGAGGAGCTGGAAATTTAGTTATTTGCGAAGTGACTAAAATCCATATCAACGAAGAAGTGTTGGATGAAAATGGAGCAATTGACCAACACAAAATTGACTTAGTTTCACGTATGGGAGGAAATTGGTATTGCAGAGCAAATTCAGAATCGATGTTTGAGATTAAAAAACCTATCATGACAGTTGGCGTAGGTTATGATGCTATTCCTGAAGACATAAGAAATAGTAAAATACTTTCTGGAAATGACCTTGGAAAATTAGGTGGTATAGAAGAATTACCCAACGAAACGGATGTAAATGATCATAAATTGATTGAATTAAGCGAGCTATTTGTAGACTTAGAAGACCAACAAGAAAAACTTGAATTAGAACTTCACAAAAGAGCCAAACAAGAATTGAAAGAAGATAAATTGAAAGAAGCTTGGATGACTTTGTTGGCTTTTAATGAGTAGAATTTCTTCTTCTTTGTAATTCTCGATAAAACGGGAATCTTAACGCGAAAATTAATCATTCAAATTTAGGTTTTCTTTTGAAGTATGAAATAACGAACGAACTTTTACAATTCTATTTTCTTCATCAATCGTAAAATGAATTAGAAATGGATAATTTTTAATAGGCAAACACCTTACCTTGTCATATCTAATTCTGAAAAATGGGTTTGATTTTAAAGTATTTAAATGTTGAGTGATGATTTTTTCAAATTTCACTCCTTGTTTAGGCCGCTTTGAGTTATAAAAATCTATTGATTTTTGAATGTCATTGATTGCCTCGGGTTCCAGAAAAACATGATACTTCAAGATTAAAATTTAAGATGTTCTTTCAAGTCTTTTAAAGGAATCATATCTTCAAATTTAGAATTTTTAATTCTTTCTCTCACAATTTCTTTTTGCCATTCAGGTAATTCAAAATCTTCATCTTCATTGGAACGAAAGGAATCAATCATTTCTTTTAATTTGGAAATAAGAGATGTATTCTCTGTTTTATTCACAAATTCTAAGATTGCATTTTTCTGTATCTGTAAGTCAGTGCCTGATTTCATAAAGTAAATATAAGGATTTTTGGTTATACTTGTATATGACTATAGAAAATAGGATGATTTTGTTGGCTTTTAATGAGTAACTTGGACAAAACATATAAGATTTCAATAACTGGAAAATACAATACGTTAATAATTTCTATAATTTTATTGTTGTTGTTTTCATTTGCCTGTATTTCAATATTCATATTTTTAATTAGTAACGGAACAATTCAAAAAGAATCAATACGGTTTGAATTTGCCTTTCCCTCTTTTCTTTTATTAATTGGGGTATTAACTTTTGTAGTCGGAAAACGAAGCTATTTTGTTGATGAAGTAATGATTACGAAGAATTGTTTTAAATCTAAGAAACTCGGTGTAGTAAATTTTGAAGAGATTGTAAGCTATAATGAGTTTAAAGTGAGAGGATCAACGGTTTTTCTTGTTAAATTTCATATAAGAAAAAAAATGGCTATCGGACCGTATAGTAATTTTTCTGTTAAAGCTGATAAAATTTTTATTGAGTTTATTTCTGCTTTTGAAGCAAAATACGATTGGTATAATCTAACTAAAAAAGAACCAAATTATTTTATATCAGATGAGAGCAAAAACCAAGTAAAATAGAAATTATATTAATACCTTTGCCTAATCTTTAAAAATATAAAAAATAAGAAATGGAATTAGCAGGAAAAGTAAAAGTAATTTTTGACAAACAAACTTTTGGAAGTGGATTTGAAAAAAGAGAAATAGTGGTTACAACACAAGAGCAGTATCCACAAGATATTAAATTTGAAGTATACAAAGAAAAATGTGCAATGTTAGATAACTTCGCAGTGAACGAAGATGTAAATGTGCATTTTAACCTAAGAGGAAATGAATACAACGGAAAGTATTTTGTAAATCTTAATGCTTGGAAAATTGACAAAGGAGCTGGAACTTCTGCACCTCAAGAAAATGTTGTCCCAGATAACGCAGCACCGCTTCCAACTTCTGAATCCCCATTTGATTCTGGAAGCGATGGAGGAGACGATTTGCCGTTTTAATTAAAGTATAAATTTGATACCAAACCTGGTAGGTTTTCAAAACCTGCCAGGTTTTTTTGTGGCCTAAACTTATTTCAATATTCCTAACCAAATACTTATCTTTGCAACCAAATTTAAAACCACCAGAAATGGAAAAAATTATTAGCGGAATTCAACAAATGGGAATAGGAGTTCCCGATGTAGAGAAAATTTTTGCATGGTACCGTGAGATGTTTGGGATGGATATTAAAGTGTTCGAAGAAGCTGCAGAAGCTCCTTTAATGACGGATTATACGGGAGATAAAGTACAGAGTAGAACTGCTACACTGGCTTTGAGCATGGAAAGCGGTGGAGGTTTTGAAATTTGGCAATATACATCAAGAGGAACCGAAAAAGCAGAGTTTGATATTCAATTAGGTGATTTAGGGATTTACAGTTGTAAGATAAAGTCGAGAAACGTAAAAGCTACTTTCGATTATTTTAAATCAAAAGGAGTTGAGGTTTTAGGGGAAATTGCAAAGAATCCAAATGGAGAAGAGAACTTCTTTATGAAAGATCCCAATGGAAATATTTTTAATATTGTTGAAGGGAAAGGATTTTTTGTTGACACCAAACATCCAGCAAAAACTGGGGGTGTAGCTGGAGCGATTTTAGGAGTTTCTGATATGAAGGCTTCAATTAAACTCTATAAAGAGGTGCTGGGTTACGAAACTTTGGATTATGATTCAACTGGAGAGTTTGGTTGTTTTGCTGGATTACCTTCTGGAAATAAAACATTTAGAAGAGTTCAGCTTTCACATAAGAAAAATAGAGTAGGAGCTTTTGCAAAATTATTGGGACCTACCACTATTGAATTGGTTCAAGAGATAGGAGGGAATCCAAGAAAAATATTTGAAAATAGATTTTGGGGAGACTGGGGATTTATTCATTTGTGCTTCGATGTACAAAGAATGGATGCTTTGAAAAAAGAATGTGAAGAAGCAGGTTTCCCATTCACTGTAGATAGTGATAATAGTTTTGATATGGGAGAAGCTGCAGGTAGATTCAGTTATATAGAAGATCCAGATGGAGCATTAATTGAGTTCGTTGAAACGCACAAGGTTCCTTTAATGAAAAAAATTGGGTGGTACATTAATCTCAAAAAGAGAAACCCAGAAAAGAGCCTGCCAACTTGGATGTTGAAAGCCATGAAAATGAGCAGAGTAAAATAAGAAATTAGAAACAAAAGAAAAAAATAAATAGAGTAAAGAATATTGGCAGAGTGAAAAGAACTAACATTCTATAATTCTCAATTCTATAATTCTAAAAAGAAAGAAATGTCAGAAAAGGTAAGAGTAAGATTTGCGCCAAGTCCAACAGGACCACTTCACATTGGAGGAGTAAGAACAGCATTGTTCAATTATTTATTTGCAAAAAAGCACGGAGGAGATTTCATTCTTCGAATAGAAGATACGGATCAAAAACGATTTGTAGAAGGAGCAGAAGAATATGTGATTGAGTCATTGAATTGGGCAGGAATTCCACACAACGAAGGACAAGGAGTAGGAGGTGAGTATGGGCCTTACAAGCAAAGCGAGAGAATGCATTTGTACAAAGAATATGCAGATTTTTTGTTGAAAAATGATAGAGCTTATTATGCTTTTGATTCCTCAGAAGAATTAACTGAGGCCAGAGAAAGAAGCCAAAAAGAAGGAAAGACTTTTGCTTATGATGCAATTACTCGTCAGTACTTGAAAAATTCAACGAGCTTATCTGCGGATGAAGTTGCTCAAAGAATTGAAAGTGGAGATCCTTATGTGATTAGAATTAAACTTCCAAGAAATGAAGAAGTTCGTTTTCATGACGAAATTAGAGGTTGGGTAGTTGTGAATACTGCAAATATGGATGATAAAGTGTTGTACAAATCGGATGGTTTGCCTACTTACCACTTGGCAAATATTGTAGATGATTATTTAATGAAAATTTCACATGTTATTCGTGGAGAAGAATGGTTGCCTTCTGCACCGCTTCATGTATTGTTGTATAGATATTTAGGCTGGGAAGACGCTATGCCGAAGTTTGCTCACTTGCCTTTGATTCTTAAGCCAGATGGAAAAGGAAAATTGAGCAAAAGAGATGGAGTAAAAGGTGGGTTTCCGGTATTTCCATTGGAATGGAAAGATCCTGCAAGTGGAGAAATATCTGCGGGTTATAGAGAAGATGGATATTTCAAAGAAGCTTTTGTAAATATGTTAGCTTTCTTAGGTTGGAATCCCGGAACAGAGCAAGAGATTTTTAGTCTGGATGAGTTAATTGAAGCTTTTTCATTGGAAAGAGTGGGGAAATCCGGAGCTAAATTTGACCCAGTGAAAACAAAATGGTTTAACGAGCAATTTTTAAGAATGAAATCTAACGAAGAGTTAGCTTCTTTATTAAAGCCGCTAATAGATTTTGAAGTTGAAGACCAGTATTTAGCTCAAGTTTCAGAGTTATTGAAAGAGAGAGCTGTTTTTGTGTCGGATATGACCGAGGATGATTTTTATTTTAAAGCTCCAGAAAGCTATGATGAAAAAACCATCAGAAAGAAATGGAAAGAAAATACTCCTCAGATTATCGAGGCAATGATTCAAAAGTTTGAAGAAATAGAAGATTTTTCTTCTGAAAATGTCGAGCTTGTTTTTAAGCAGTATTTAACTGATAATGAGTTGGGAATGGGAGCTGTATTGCCAAATTTCAGAGTGTTAGTTACTGGAAAAGGAATGGGGCCGTCAATGTTTCAGATAGCTTCTATACTTGGGAAGGAAGAGACTTTAAGCAGGTTAAAATCTGGTCTTCAAAAAGTTTGAAATAATTAAAATTAACTTTTTGATAACTTTTAACAAGCCCACGCAATATTCGTTTTCTTTTGACGTAAATTAGTTAGTATAAAGAAAAAATGTGTGAGATATGTTAGAGTTAAGTAAAACTATACTGAGTAAAATCAGTTTTGATAAATACCTGTTTAGAAAAGAACTGAAAAAAGCAAGAAATTGGCTCAAACCAAATGAAGTATTGGTTTTAAAAATGTGGTGTTTAGCTCATTTTGGCACTCAATACAATGACATCATTTTGGAAGTGTTCGAATAATATGCACCTAAAATTTAGATATAAAAAAAGTCCTGAGATAACCTCAGGACTTTTTTATTTGACATTATTTTTTATTATTGAATTACAACTTTTTCAAGTCTTCTAATTCCATTGATTTCAATTTCTAAAAAGTAAATACCTCGAGATAAATTATTTTTTGAAAAAGGAATTTTGTTTATTCCTTGTGCAAGTGAGTTGTTGGTTATTAATGAACTAACTTTTTTTCCAACAGCATTTAAAAGTGAAACCGAAACTTCAGATTCTTTTCTAAGTTCAATGGATACAATAGCATCAGAATTCATAGGGTTAGGATAAACAGAAAGGTTTGAAATCGCCTCATTTTCATCAATACCCACAACATTATTTATATTAATATCATCAATATAAAAATTGTTTCCATCTCCATTAGTAACCTTAATTTTAAATCTAAAATTAGAAGTAAAAAATGAATTATTAATACTAATGTTTTGAGTTCCCCAGCTTGTTGGAATATACTCACTATTTGTTGAACCAGCAGTTGGATTCAAACCTCTCGCAATAACCCAGGTTTTTCCACAATCTTTTGATATAAGAAATTGAACAGATTCTCCCGCAGACCCTGGTTTTCTCACATATGCATATTTAAAATTAATTGTAACGGAGGCATTGCCAGTAAGGTTTATTGATGGACTAATTAGTTCACTAACTACCCCAGAGCCAATTGTGAAATTTCTCAACATTGCGCTCTTTGATCCACTTGAACTTACATTACTTAGCCTCCAAGAGGTTGGGTCGGCTGATGAAGTTTGCCATCCATCTTCGAATTGAGAATCGGTAGAATACTCAAAGCCTTCAGAATAAGGAAGTGAAGCTCCCCAATCAGATACAATTCTGATGTACTTATCTTTATAAGTTGAAACCGTTCCGTTGGCATTTGAAACAGTTAAATACACACCATGTCTTCCAGGATTGTTATAGGTAACAACAGGATTTTCTTGATTAGAAGTTGAAGGAGAACCTCCAGGGAAAGTCCATGACCAGCTTGTTGGATTATGAAACGAATTGTCAGAAAACTGAACAGATTCAAATTGACAATATGTTTTTTGTTCAGTAGAAAAATCTGCTTCACATATTATATCAGAAAAAATACCAGTAGCTGTATGATTTGCTGCAGTAATAAGATTACTTCTTCCTCCAATTACTGAAGTAATAGCAGCTCTCATTCTGGTTTTTTGACCCTCAGTGAACATTTTGGAACAGTAAGAATATTCCATGATGTTCTCCACATTATCAAAACTACCGCAAGAAGAGCCATTGATGTTACAAGTTTGCCAACCAATTGTAAGAGGAGTATCGCTAACTCCATCATCTCGAGAACAGTTTGAAGACTGTGCTGGGCTGTTTGAATTCCCCCAAGTATGAGCAAGATTAAGCCAGTGACCTGCTTCGTGCGCAATAGTCGTGTTATATCCTGGTTGACTAGAGGTGCCAATATTACCAACATAAGTGTGAAGTACATGAATTCCATTTCTCATGCTTGCATAATAGGGAGCACCTGGTCGGTAAGTATATCCGGCAGCACCTCCAATATTTTTTCCGATGTAAATATTCATGTATTTATTACCAGGAAAATCGCCATGAGCAGCTTTTACTGCATCAGCGGCAGCGTTTCCACCATTTACCGAAGTAGAATAATCTGTTCTCGCAGAATATGTTCTGGTAATTCCGCTAAAGCAAGTTCCATCATCTTTTTTCTGAGCTAATCTGAATTCAATTTCAATATCGGCAGAAATACCACGAAATGAGGCTTTAACGTTACCAACATTAGCATTTCTTTTTCTAAAAGAGTCGTTTAAATCTTTTAGGTCACTTTTAATTTGTTCATCAGAAATATTTTCTACTCCACCTTGATGCAAAACATGATAAACTACTGGTATGTAATAAATTGTGCCCGATCTTGATACATTGTTTTTATAGTTTGTTAAGTGTTGGTTTTGGATTAATTTGATAGAATCAACCTCCCTTGCAAAATCGGGATCTACTTTAACCCTCTCGTACAATTCATGATCATGAGCACAAAAGTTACTTCTCGAAACAGTTTGTTGTCCGAAACTCACTATTGAAATAAAAAATAATAGTATTGATATTTTTAAATTGTTGTTTATCATGTAGTTGTTTTATTTTTTTATAAAAATTGATACAAACTCAGTCGTAAATGTAGCGATTAAATTACATTAATTCCAATGAATCCTTTGTCAATAATTAAAGATAATGCACTTTTATCAATATTGTTTTGACGATGTTTTTCGCAAAATCATTCGGTTTAATAAGTATTAATACATTTGAAATGTGTACATTTGCAGTTCGAAAAACATCAGGTACTAAGATATGGCAAAAAAAATTCAAACCGTTGAGGATAAATTGAGATCAATTTATACGCTTCAATTAATCGATTCAAATATTGACAAAATCAGAACCGTAAGAGGTGAGCTTCCTCTTGAAGTTCAGGATTTAGAAGCTGAAATTGAAGGGTTAGTTTTGAGAAAAAATAACATTGAAAATGAAATTTCTGATTTGGAAACAAGTATTTCTGACAGAAAAAACATGATCATTGATGCTAAGGAAGTTATTGAGAAATATAAGACTCAGCAAGGTAATGTAAGAAACAACAGAGAATTTGATTCTTTGTCAAAAGAAATCGAATTTCAAGAATTGGAAATTCAATTAAGCGAAAAGAAAATCAAAGAGTTCAAATTCAAAATTGAAAGTAAATCAGAGGTTTTTGAAGAAGCAAAGCTTAAGGTAGATGAGAAACAGCAAATGTTGGATCAAAAAAACAAGGAGCTTGATGAGATTATTTCTGAAACTGAAAATGAAGAAGCAATTTTAGCTGAAAAATCTGAAAAAGAAGCTAAAAAAGTAGACGAAAGATTACTAAGAGCATACAGAAGAATAAGAAGTGGTGCAAAAAATGGATTGGCTGTAGTTCCTGTTGAAAGAGGAGCTTCTGGAGGTTCGTTCATTAGTATCCCACCACAGAGACAAATTGAAATAGCCTCTCGTAAAAAAATTATTTACGATGAGCATAGCGGAAGAATATTAATTGATGCTGAAATGGCTGAAGAATTAAATACTTCTGTGAGTAAAATGATTACTAAATTACTTAGTAAATAATTAACAAATGAACCTTATTTGAATGGCTAACTTTCCCCGAAGGTTAGCCATTTTTTTATTACTTTTAAAAAAAAACGCTTTGGGAGATAAACTCGCACATTTTATTTTAAGTTTTAGGATTCCAATTTTGGTTTTCTTAGCTCTTTTGACGGCTTTTTTCGGTTACAACGCTACGAAGGTCGAATTGGACTATGAGATGCCTAAATTGTTGCCTCAAAATCATCCAGATTACATTGCATATGAAGATTTCAAAGAAATGTTTGGCAATGATGGATTCAATATTCTTATAGGAATAGAGGATAAAGATTTTTATACGGTTGAGACTTTTAACAAATGGAAACAATTGGGAGAGGAAGTTTCTAAAGTAGAAGGGATTGATTCTTCTTTTTCTGAAGCAAATTTTTATACCATTGAAAAGCCAGATAGTACCCAAGCTTTTTCTATAGTGCCTATATCTCCTAACTTGGTTGAGAGAAAATCTGAATTGGATTCGATCAAGGATAAAATTAGAAGTCTTCCTTTTTACCGAGGAACTGTTTTTAATGATTCTAAAGATTTTCATGCCATGATGCTCATGGTTAATCCCGATTTTTTCAACTCCAAGGAAAGAGGGAAGTTTGTAAACCAAATAAAGGAAATAGGGGACAAGTACGAAGCCAGTTTTAATGGCAAACTTTTTTATACAGGTCTCCCGTTCATAAGGGCTACTAATATGCTAAAGATAAGTTCTGAGCTTACTAAATTCATGATTTTATCCTTGTTGGCAACTGTGTTAGTGCTGTTTTTCTTTTTCAGATCGTTAAGAGTTGTTGTGATTTCAGTAGTAATTGTAATGGTTGGAGTAGCTTGGACCATGGGAATTGTGGGGATTTGCGGTTACAAACTCACAGTAATCATGGGATTACTTCCTCCATTAATTATTGTTATAGGAATACCCAATTGTGTGTATTTAATAAACAAATATCAGCAACTATACTTAGATTCTAAAGACCAAGAATATGCATTAAGAAATGTGATTACCAAAATAGGTAACATTACATTTTTGACAAATGTTACCACGGCATTTGGTTTCGGAACTTTTATTTTTACCAATAGCCTGCTATTATTTGAATTTGGTGTTGTTGCTTTTTTCAGTATAATACTTCTTTTCTTGTTAACTATTTTATTAATTCCAATTTTGTTTAGTTTTTTGGCTCCGCCAAAAAGCAGACATATCAAGCACTTAGAAAAAAACTGGATAGCGAAGTTTTTAACCCTATTAAGACATACAGTAAGGCATAAAAAACCTTGGGTTTTTGGATTGTCAGCAGTTGTAGTTTTGTTTTGTGTATTTGGTATTTCCTTTTTGAAACCTTCAGGAAAAATGGTGGATGACCTACCCAATGGGGATAAAGTAAAAACTGATTTAGTTGTGTTTCAAGAAAATCTTGCTGGAACAATGCCTTTTGAGGTAGTGCTGGATGTAAAGAGTAAAAGAAATAGGTTTAGAAAAAATATTTTAAAGAAGATTGATAGCGTTCAACGTTACTTAGAATCTTATGATGAAATTTCCAGGACAACTTCTTTGGTTGATGCGTTAAAATTTGTCAATCAATCTGTTATATACGATGGAGATCCAATTGATTATCAAATTCCAGAAACCCGATATTTAAGAAAAATCAGCAGAAAATTAGAAGATGATTCTATCACAACAGTTGGGATTTCTATCAATATGTTTATTGATTCTTCAGGAACAAAATCAAGAATTACCTCACAGATTGAGGACATGGGTGTCGATAAATTGGATAGTTTAATTGAGGAAGTAAAACCTAAAATTGATGAAATTCTTAATCCGGATAAAATTCAAATTTATTCTTATTTGAACCAGATAAAGGATGGGAATAAAGAAAGAAAACTTGAATATATGGACTCCTTATTCTACGAGTTTCCTTATATAGAATTCTCATACTTAGCGTATTTGAGAACTGAAAACCTAGAATTATATGAGAAATATAACGAGGAAGGATTAAATTTTCAAGAAATACTTAGCTCTGATATGAAGGGATTGAACCAGGCCGTTGAGAACACCTTAATTGGTAATAAAGTAACTGGTTTTACTGTTCCTTTCGCAAAGGGTACTAAATATTTAATTATTAATTTGCTAATTAGTTTGTTGTTTGCAATTATGGGTATTGCGATACTGATGGCTTTTTTATTCAGATCGTTTTGGATTGTATTAATTTCCATAATTACCAATGTGATTCCTCTACTTTTTACAGCAGGATTGATGGGTTATTTTGGTGTTGATTTAAAACCTTCTACCATATTAGTATTTAGTATCTCATTGGGAATTGCAGTTGATGATGCCATTCACTTTTTGGCAAAGTTCAAACAAGAATTGAAATTAAATAATGGAGATTTAAGCAGGTCAGTCTATGCTGCGCTTAAAGAAACTGGTATCAGTATGTTTTATACTTCAATTATTCTGTTTTTCGGATTTTCGATATTCATTGCTTCCAGTTATGGGGGAACACAAGCGCTCGGGATATTAGTCTCAATTACTTTATTGGTAGCTATGCTATGCAACTTGGTTTTGCTTCCTTCTTTACTATTAAGATTCAAAAATTTAATTGAAAGATAATCATGGGAAAAAGGTTTATTCTTTCGATTTCAAGTGGACTTATTTTAGGATTATCTTGGGTTGAAATTACCGGACTCTTTCCATTTGTTTTTATAGCATTAGTTCCTTTCTTAATTATCGAAGATGAGGTTTACAACAAAAAATTAAGTGGAGCGAAGGTATATGTTCATGCCTTTGTAATTTTCGCCCTCTTCAATATAGTAAGTACATGGTGGATCTATCACGCAACAATTCCTGGCGCACTTATGGCATTCTTTTTTAGTGCAGTTTTGGTAGCCTTTCCATTTTGGTTTTTTCATCTTACTCGAAAATATGTTGGAAACAAAGAGGGTTATATTGCACTTACTTTAAATATTTTAGCTTTTGAATGGATAGATTATAATTGGTCGCTTTCGCATCCATGGTTGCCTTTTGGAAATGCTTTTGCAGGATTTCCGGACATTGTTCAATGGTATGAATATACTGGAGTTGGAGGAGGTTCGTTATGGGTTATTCTTGTTAATTTCATTGTGTTTTTTGGTTATAAAAAGTTTAAAACTGGAAATAAACTGATCGAGTTGAAATCTTATGCAATTGGAGTTGTTTTACTTTTATTAATCCCTATTTCTATTTCCTTTTTTATTAAATCAAGAGTGGATTTGGGAGAAGACAACAAAACACTTTCTGTAGTTTTATCTCAGCCTAATGTGGATCCCTATCAAAAATTTGATGGAAATCAAACAGCAATTGATCAAGCGAAAAATCTTCTATTAGTAACTAAAAATTCTATTTGTGATGAAACGGAACTGATTATTGCCCCAGAAACTGCATTCCCAAAATCATTGGAAGAAAGTATGATTCACTATTCAGATGAAGTTCAAATTGCTCAATTATTTCTCAAGAATTACCCTAAAGCGAAACTTCTTACTGGAGCTTCAACACACGCTTATTTTGATGAAGTAAATTCTGATGCTTCCAGAAAAATTAAGGACAGTCCTGGATATTGGGAAGCCTATAATGCTGCTTTGCTCATTGATTCAACGAATGATATAGATATTTACCACAAAGCTAAATTAGTGTTGGGGGTAGAGACTTTACCATTTACTTTTATTACTAAACCGCTTGAAGACTTTTTTGATTTGGGTGGAACAACAGGTTCTTTGGGTGTTAGTAAAGAAGCAAAAAATTTCAGAGTTGGAGATGCAATTGTTGCTCCTACAATCTGTTACGAATCAATTTATGGAGAATACAACGGAGAATTTTGTAGAAATGGAGCAAATATAATTTCTGTTAGTACAAATGACGCTTGGTGGTATGATACGCCAGGATACAAACAGTTATTGGCTTATACGCAGTTGAGAGCCATCGAGACAAGAAAGTGGATTGCACGGTCTGCGAATACTGGTATTACTTGTTTTATTAATCCTAAAGGAGAAATAGTAAAGAAAACTAAATGGGAAGAGAAGACTTCCATTGCGATGGATGTTCCTCTTATTGAAGGAGTTACATTTTATTCAAAGCATGGAGATTACATTGGAAGGCTGTCTGGATTTATATCTGTATTACTCTTGCTTTTTACTTTTGTCAAGAGGTTTAAAAAATGATTTTTATTTCCTAAGCAATATTTTTTCAGTTTATAAAAAAAGTATATATTTGCACCCACTTAAGGCTGGTGCCTTAGCTCAGTTGGTAGAGCAATGGACTGAAAATCCATGTGTCCCTGGTTCGATTCCTGGAGGCACCACCAGTAAAAAATCCCTTCCACTTTAAAGTGTGAAGGGATTTTTTGTCTTAATATCTTTTAGAAATGTTTCTTTATTTGTTTTTTGACTCTATTAGAAAAACGAACTTTTACTACAAGATTTATCATTCGCTTATTTTTTTCATCATATTTCCAAGGAATAAGAAGAACACAATTTTTGCTGAGCTTTCCATGATTTCCTGTGTTAATTCCTCGAATTATAATTTGATACTTTTCTCTTTTCTTAGTTTCTTTTAAGTTAAAACAAGTTGGTTTATCAAGATTAACATTGTCATCATTTATACAATATGATGAAGTCAAGCAAGCGCCTCCAGAATCAATTTGAGTATTGCGAACTAAACCATTTAATTTTGGAGAAATAGTACATGTTGAAGTGTCTATATAAGGAAGAAGATCAATCATTTCTGAACGAAAACTTCGATAATTCCCTAAGACTTCATAAAATAAAATAGGTTCAAGAATTGGAAGGTTTTTCAGTGAATCATAAGATTTACTTATACCAAGATATTTCTTGTCAATAGTGCAATAGTTTAATTGAGAAAGTTCTAACTCGGGCAATGATATTTTTTTTCTAATGATTAGAGTTCCTTCTATAGTTGTACTGACCGAATCAACTTTGATCGATTTAATTTTCATTTTAGCTTGTCCGCAAATTTTAGGAGAGAAGAATAAAAGTCCTAATATTATGATGACTAATTTGTTCTTCATTTTAATCAAAATTTTTACTGAAACAAATTCACTCGAATAGCAAATCCTACATTTTGATTCATAGTAGGGAAGGAGGTAGAGATATAAGGATTAGTCATCACTCTATCAAAATAGAATCTCAAAGTAAACTGCTTATTTAATACATAATCAGCCGAAGCTTTTATTGCAATGTATTTTTGTCCAGCAGTTAATTGAGTTTGGTTTTGATCTATTTTTCTAATGATGGTTTTATTATCTCTCAGTGAGAAATCAATCCTCGCGTTAATATCACTAATAGGAGTTTTCTTTCCAATTTTAATCGGAAATTTTACATTTTGAAATCTATATCCAGTTCCAATAGTAATTTCAGTTCCTTTCAATTCTGTTACTTGATTGTTAGCTAAACTTAATGAAATACTTCTGTTTGAACGATACTCAAATTTTGTAATCAAACTATTTTGCCAAGTTGCATCTACTTTGAAAAGAGGATTAAATTGTTCTGTAATGGACACAGCTAAAATTTGTTGCTCAGGTCTTATGTTGTTGGCTTCATCTCTTGCTCTTCCATTTCCATTTTCATCTGTTACTGCTTCGAGGTCAGTGTTAAACGAGGCAACGGTAAATGTAGATTGGTAAGCGTGAGAGAAAACGATACTTCTAAATATTTTTCTAATTGCTGGGAATCTATTTAGTCCGTCAACGGTTAACCTCCAGTTTAAATTAGGAAGAGCGCTCAAAGGATTTAATGTTTTTTCTGTTAAACTCTTTCCTGAATATGCCGATATAAAGGCCGCCATTACAACTTCTTGTTGTGAAGCACTGTATCCGTCATAAAATCCAGCAGAATCAGTTGCACGTGTTGAAAAAGGGTTTTTTGTGCTTAATAAATCAGATGCAGTTTTTCTATTGTCAAGAAGTGCGTCAAATAATTTTGAATTTCCATTACTGTCTTCTTTTATAAAGGCAGTTCTAATTGAATTGAACGAATAACTATACATACCTGTTCTCATGGTATTAAAGTTTTGATAATCATTCTCTACATTATCCCAAATGAAGTTTTCATTCATGTTCTCAGAATAGATATAATTTGCCGTAAGTTCTAATCTTATTCCTTTGAAAGGTTCGAGAGTAGCTCTACCGTTAAAATTTTTGCTGTGGTTAGTAGTTCGCTGAGCGTTTATATATTGACTGGTAGGACCTACAAGCCATCCTCTATCAGCAGCTCTTCGTGCAAAATCATTTCCTGTTGCTCTACCAAAGAAATCTCTTTCTTGTTGACCTCCAAAAACAAAACCTACACCAGGAGTTGAGAAACCATCTGTTAACCCCATATATTCCGATTGTGGTGTGTAACCCGGTAAGAATTGTCCATCAATATTACTATAACTAAACGTTACCGTTTGCAATGACATCAATACTTTAGCCAAACCATCAGCAAATGTTAATTTATTTGGGTCTTTTTTCTTTTTCTTCTTGCCTTTAGGATCTTTATCATCGTCTTTTCCTTTAGGATTAGATTTGTTTCTCCCTTGAGATGGTCTTGCTCTTGATCTTCCTGCATTTCTGCTTTTTTGATTCACTTTTCTCAAATAAGGAACTTTATTATACAAGCTTTTCATATTAAAACTTCCGTTCCATGAAATATTTCTTGAGTTCTGGATTGTATTTCCAAGAGAATCTTGAGTTAACGGTGCTCTTTGCCAATCAAAAGTAGTCTGGTATTTAGTGGTTAAATTAATAAAACTTAATACTGGGATTTTTTTCAAAGGCCAAGTATAAGTCAGATTAGCTGATTGCAAGAAGTGATTATTTTCTCCAAAATTTGCTAAACTTCTCTTTACACTGTCTCTTACCATTTCAAATTCATCTGGATAGAGGGTTTTATCAACTTTTAAATCTCCTGGTTCAGTGATTAAAGCTTGATTGTTGGCATTGTAATTTAACCTTAGCCCTTGCATAATATTCCAATTCAAATCATAGCGTCTATCCCAAGTAAATGTTTTGGTAAATTGAGGAATAATTAAGGCATTTCCAGTGATATCTCTGGCTTTTCTTTCGGAGTAAGTTCTGTCAATATTAGTATTAAAAGCAAAGGACTTTGGCAATGGACTAATATTAATATCTCTTATAATCTGGAACCAAGGGGATCTTCTTAAAGCCTTTACATTTCTGAAAGGAGTATAAGGTTTTAAATTTGTTTGGTAGGTGTAGTTCAGAGCTCCGTTGTACGTTCTGTCTGTATTGTATTCGGTTTGAATATCTCTTTTATACAGTTCGGTATAGGCGTAGGTAAAACCAAAGTTTTTCAAATCCCATGGGAAAGCCTTTTTAGATCTCTTTTTGGGAGAAATTCTTACGTTGGTAAAGTTCAAACTTCGCCTGACTGAAATGTCTCGAGCATCCTTAATTCTTTGCTGTTGTTCTTCGATTGACTGATCTGCAATAGACTGATCAAATTCTATATCTGGATTTAAAGGGTCAAATTGTGGATCAATTATTCCTTCAGAGAATCCTAAGAAAAGAGGGAATTGTAAGCCTACATTTTCTCCAAAAAACTTTCCTAATTGAACACTGGTTGCTGCATCTACTTGTCTTATAGTTTCTCTTTGTCTTTCGCTAACTCTTTGCTCTATTCCTCCAAACCCTGGTGTGCTGTATTGACCAGCAAGAGATACTGTTGCAAAATCTGCTAAATTAGCTTGTACTCGTGATTGAGCTGCCCATCCTCCAGAATTTTCAAAATCAGCCATTCTTAGCTCGTTCACCCATACTTTCACGCATTTGTCTTGCCCATCATCGGGTTGCCAAGGGTGTGCTCTATCTTTATTTGGATTTCTTACCCCAATCATGATAATTTTCATATCACGTAAGTTAGGATTTCCAATTACTTTGATAATATGATCAGATTTCCCAGGAACAGGTTGTTCGAATATAGACAATATGGAACCAGCTAACCCAGAATTATTTCTTGCGATTTTTAAGTTTTTTAAATCTTGAAGAATGATTTCCAAGTTGTTTTCTTCGGGCCATACATCTTCAGCGCTAACTGATTTCCATGCGGTCATTTTAATAGGCATTTCGTACTCGTAGTAATTGTACTCAAAATCAGTACCTAATCGAATAAAAATGGTTACATCATCATCAATTACTGGCCCAGGAGATGATTTGTGTTGTTCTCCATGAACAAACATTTTGATTTTTTTGTAATTCAATACATCAAAATCAACTGAACGGAAAGCAGCTTTCGCCACCCCATCTTTTAACCCACAGACTTCAAGCTCAACAGATTGCTCATTTAGGTATGCCTGAGTAGCAGAATTTGGATTTATTTCTCTTTGGAAATTTGGAGGTAAGGTATAATTGATAGGGTCTCTGGTAGAGTTTTCTTCAATATTTACTGCTGAAATATTGAAAATTGTTCCACTTGGATCGTTTTGAATGTACTCCCCATTATCTACAATATCTTTTTCATATCGCCTCCATGTTCCTCTTAACAACTCCAATCGAGCAAATCTCAAAATAACAGGTTGTCTAAATTCAGTCATAAAAATTCTCATAAAACGAATTGATCTAAAATCCTGAATTCCGTTTACAATTTTATTGGGTTGTCGAACTGGAACTCGAAACTGATACCATGCAACTTGCTTTCCGGATGCTTTGTGTGTTCTTTCAACCCTATCTACAATATAGTTTTTACCAACCTCCATTTCTGATGGATTCAGATTGATCTTATACTGGTAATAACTTTCAGTTTCGTTTAAGTTGTTATCCCTATTTATATCCTCTAAATCAGGAAGAGTTGTTTTAGAAGTAGGATACCCTTCAGCGTTCAGGCTTCTTGATTGCTCATCAGTAGCAGAGTTTCCTTCCAACCCATTAAAAAGTTTGTATCTATCGACAATATTTGCCGAGTTATTGTCATAGTCATCATCTCTATAAAAAGTGTAATCGTCTCCAGAGGGATCATCTCTTAGTTTTGCTTTAACATCAGGAGGTAATGAAGATGCATTTACCCATGTAACATAATCGGCAAATTTATTTTTTTCATCAGCATTGGATAAACCATCTAATCCGACATCTTGAAATATCCTTGATGCAGGGTTGTTATCAAATGCAGTAATAATTTGTTGTATTGATGGAACTCTACCCCAAGTAGATGGCTGAATGGTTGAGGCGTCAAAAGAACCATCAGTAGTCAATCCGTTTTCAAACATTTTAATTCCATCTCTCAAAATGTCCTCCGATACATTTCCTAAATTAATATATAATTCACCTCCAGTAGTATTTTTAGAGTCTTCATTAGTTCCTAAGCCTCCAGGAGTAGTGTCACTAAATGGATCCATAACCCAAAATTGGATGTATTCTATATTAGCATTTTCAAAATCATTAGTTTGAAGTTGCCTCATAATTCCTCCCCATCGTGTTGTAGGCTGGTTTAGCTTACCGCTTATTGTATTAAGTCCTCTTGACACAGAAGTTGGGTCAGTATCATAATTGTATGGCCCTCTATCTTCAGGGAAATAGGCTAAATTGAACATTGCAATTCTATCAATTTGACCTGCTGTAGGGTCAATACTCCTATTTGGAAACAACTCACTTTCTTGGACTAATCTTTGGGTATGATCATGTTGAATGTTGTTGCCGTCTATATAACCAGGAACTAATCCTCTTTCTTCGTAGAAAACTGAAGGGTCATAAACATTCCAATTTATTAATGCTCTATTTTTTCCGTAGTCTAAATTGCTACTGAGACTAGCTTCTGGAAACAAATCGGGTTGTCCTTGAGGTACACTTGCCAATACCCAAGTATTAAAAGAACGTATGTCAATAGCGGATTGACTTCCTTCAAAATCATCAATAAAAGATTGGCCCTCATCGCCAATAGCTGGGTTGTGCCCAGGAATTAAGTAAGCCGCTTCCACTGAGGCAGTTATACTCGATTTTTCTTTGGTATTGATAAAGGGAATATTATCCACAAACTTAGTTAAGAAAGGAGCATCTTGTTGGAAGTTTCCATTAATTCCAAGCATTGTATTTCTTACTGGTTCATCTCCAATGTTCACTTTCTGGGTCATTGGTTTTTCAGAAAGTCTCAACATAGTAGCTCCTAAATTGAAGTTTCGATTAAATTTATAATCGAAATGAGTCCCAATCATAGTCTTCTGAATGGAAGTAAATAATGAATTACTCTCCAAGGATATTTTAATTGGAGTTCCAGCATTCATTATTCCATCATTAAGAATTTTCACTCTTCCAATGTTGTAATCTACTGTGTAATCTTGGTTTTCAATAAGTCTTACTCCTCCTGCAGTTACTGTAACAGAACCTTGGGGAATGTTAAAAGCATTTAAAGAAATTTCTGAACTATTTGCAGATTCATAAGTTCCTTTAATTTTGAAACGATTTAATTCTGGATATTGAAGTGCCTTGACTTGAGTACTGTCATATAATTGAGTGTAAGCTATAGTTTTAACAACGGTTGGAGTTAAACCAGCATCAAGAAGTTGTTGTTCCAAGTAAGCTCCAAATGGCTCGACTTTACTAAATATTATTCTTCCATTTTGAGGATTAATTGTCCCTCCATTTTCAACTCTATTTCCATTATACACCAAAGGAACAAAATCAAAAACTCCATCAGGATAAGGCTGTTGCTGCTGATTTACAATATCTGAACCAATTACCTGAAGTACGGTTTTTTCATTTACACCCGATTGAGGAAAATAATTGATATCAACTCCATCTTTAGGATTTGTATACCAAATATCTAACTTGAAATTTTGGTCATTTATTTGGTAAGCACCTATAGAATAAACATTTTTCATCATTAAGTCCCAAACTTTGTTTATTGGTGAGTTAATGGTTCCTTTTAATAGCTTAACAAATAAGGCATCGTTTCCTGTTATTCCATCTGTTGAAAATTCCCCAACTTGATAAGTTTTTCCTTGATATGTGTATTGATAAGAAACAGCTAATATTTCATCGTTATTCAAAGGCTGATTAAGAGATATATAACCCAAAATTGAATTGTAGTTATACTCGGATGTTGCTAAAAGTCTTGCGTTTTCCAGCTTTTCATAATGTCTTCCTTGAGTGAAAGGTCCGGGAGTAGAACTAACGGCATTTAATTTTGAGGTAACCGTGGTTAAATTCCTCGAGCCTGAAAGAGTAGATAAAAAACCATACAGATTATTGGCATTGTTGTCTGGAACACTATTTGGGGTTCCAATTATTCCTGGATTTTCCTTTACATTTGTTTCACCCAAATCCGAAAAAGCAACAATGTTTCGGGTATCGTCAAAATCGTTTACTCTGTTTGTTACCCAAACTTCCATTTTTGTAATCCTAACTTGAGAGGATACATTAGGAATAGAGCTCATAGCTTTGTCGTAATTGTCTCGGTGGTAGTGATTTAAAAAGTAGTGACGATTTGCTTCGTAATTGTTAATAGGTAACTCATATTCTTTTTGTTGAGCACCGTTTTTTACATTAATCTCTTTTCTTTCTCCTCTGTTTTGTGAGACTACCGTTGAAATATTAAGTTTTCCAAACTTCAAATCGGTACGAATTCCAAATAAACTTTGACTCCCTTGAATTAATGAGTTTTGAATAGGGTAAGTAACATTTCCAGCTTCAATCTTTTGAAGAATTTGATCTTCGTTTCCTTCATAAGCTAGCTTAGTTTGGTTCTCAAAATCAAAAGTAGCTTCGGTGTTATAATTAAAATTCAATTTAAACTTATCACAGATACTCCCAGTAACATTTAATTGAATTTGTTGGTCAAAATCAAAGGTAGTAAGTTGTCTTTGTTTTACAGGAATTGCGGGATTTTCAGTTCGAGTGGTGTTTAATCCAAATTTCAGCTCTGCAGAACCTTGAGGTTGAATATCAATTAACTTTCCTTCGCAGATATCACCGAATTCTCTTTTTGTTCTATCCAGTCTTGGAGCAAAACTCCCGGAGTTTGTGCTGTTGTCCTCGGTGATTTTGTTTCTCCAGTAATCATCTTGAGCTTTTTGGGCTTGGTATTTTCTATACTCTTCCAATGACATGGAAAAAGGATTTCCCAATTGATTGCTATCACCAATTGAGTTAATGAACTCGTATCTCCCAGTTATTGGATTGTACTTAATTTTTCTTTTATAGTTTAATGGATCATTAAAATTAATAAGACTCTTGTTTTTCCCATCGGGTCCATAAGTCCTAAAGAAAGGATATTTGAGTTTTACATCTGGAGAATCAAGAGCTATCTTAATGTCTTTGGGATTTTTAGCAGGTATGAAATCTTTTACTGAAACAGTTCTATTTTCTTTGAAAGAGAATCCTACAAAAAGTATGGAGGTAAATCCTAAAAATAGAAATAGACGAGTCGATATGTTTTTATGTTGATTCAAGCTGGCTTAAAAAGATTTTAAACTCTTTTTTATTAATTCTTCAACATCTGAGATTCCTGGTTCTTTCATAAGTATTTTTTCAATCGCTTTTTCAGCTGATTTCTTATCAAATCCTAACACTACAAGAGCTGATAACGCTTCATTTTTGATAGTATTGTTCATTAACGCAGATTTATTGTCAACTTCATCAGCTGTTTTCAAAATTTTATCTTTCAAGTCCAAAATTATACGTTGTGCCGTTTTTGACCCAATTCCTTTTATGCTGGTAAGTGAAGTAACATTGTTTGATGCAATAGAAGAGACTAACTCATTGGAAGTCATCGAAGAAAGCATCATTCTTGCGGTATTTGTTCCAACGCCAGAAACTGAGATTAATTGTTTAAACAACTCTCTTTCCTGAGAGTCGGCAAATCCATATAAGGTATGAGAATCTTCTTTAATGGATAAATAGGTGAAAACTTTACAATTTTCATTACTCCCTATTTTCGAAAAAGTTTGAAGAGAAATGTGAACAAAATAGCCTACTCCGTTACATTCTAAAATTAAATACGATGGGTTTTTTTCTATTAACTTCCCATTCAAATGTGTAATCATTTCTCCTAAATTTTATTGGAACGATAAATATAGAGATTTCTCTAAGAATAGAATAATTATAACCTATTTATAACAAAAAAGGAAGCCGAAAAGGCTTCCTTTGATTCAAATTTTTATTGTTTACTAATTACTTAGTGATAACTATTTTTTCAGTTTTGATTGCTTTGTTGTTTGAAGTCACAGAAACAAAGTAAATTCCTGGTTTGTAATTTGTTGTGTTAATTCTAAAACTTGCTGAACTATTTTGAATGTTTTTAGAAAAAACTTTTTTACCAAGTAAATCAATTACTTCGATTTTTTTGTTCGTTTCGTTAGAATTTAATCTCACATTCAATTCAGTTGTTGCAGGATTTGGAAATAAGCTAAGAGAAGTCTCAAGTTTTGTTTCTTCAACACTTACCCTATTCACGTTAGAAACTTCAAATACTACATCAACCCAAGTGCTGTCAGAAGGATTAGCTTGGTCATAAAACACGTATCTAAATTTTGAATTTCCATGATCTAATTTAGGGTAAACGTGCCCAGAGTATAAAACTGTTTGAGAGGCAGTCATAGTAACAGGGTCACTGGTTACTTGTGGTGATGTACCCCATACAACTCCAATAGTGCAAACTCCCCAGCAAATTGCGTTTTCTGAATTCAATGCCGTTGAAGTGATTTCGTATTTTTTTACACGGATAGTTTTTGAGCTTGAATAAATGCTTTTTGCATCAATTTCAACTGGAATATCTTGATTCATGTCGTTTTCTAAAGTATCAGATACGGTAATTGTTGTCCCATTGATAAGTGCAGACCCACCATTGTGAACTCTCAATTCAATTTGCCCGTAAGCAATTGTAAACATTGATAACAAGGAGATAGAAAGTATTTTTTTAATCATAATAATGTGGTTATTTTAATGTTAATGCCTTTTTTGTTTTACAAATTGGCATGGTTATTCGTATATTCACACCAGTAAAATTACAAAAAAAAATATTATAATGAACAAAACAATTAACTTTTCAATTTTATTAGCTTTTTCAGTGCTAATTTTTTCTTTTACAGGAACTAACAAAAAAACTGTACCATCAGTAAATGTTAAAACTCTTAAAGGGAAAACAATCAATACTTCTACGATTAAGAACGGTGGAAAACCAATGGTAATTTCTTTTTGGGCAACTTGGTGTAGTCCTTGCAAAAAGGAGTTAAATAATATTGCAGATGTCTATGAAGATTGGCAGGATGAAACAGGAGTAAAAGTGGTAGCTATATCAATTGATGATGCAAGAAACAAGCATAAAGTTAAGCCTTATGTAGATTCTAAAGGTTGGGATTTTGAAGTTTATTTGGATGTAAATCAAGATTTGAAAAGAGCAATGAATGTAAATAATGTTCCTTATACTTTCCTTATTGATGGCAAGGGAAAAATTGTTTATGAGCACAATAATTATGTTCCGGGTGATGAAAAAATACTATACAAAAAAATTAAAGCGTTAGTGAAAAAATAACTAACTCAATAAAAGTAATTTCTATTAAAGGTGAAGTTTGTAAAAACTTCGCCTTTTTTATTGAGTTTATTACTACATTTGTTTATAAAATTAATTAATTATGAATTCAGTTGTGTTTTTAGCCATAGGAGGTCCTCAAATAATTTTAATTGTAGTGGTTGTACTTCTTTTATTTGGAGGAAAGAAAATTCCTGAATTGATGAAGGGATTAGGAAGTGGAATCAAGGAATTTAAAGATGCTTCAAAAGGAGAAGAAGCTCAAAAAAGTAATGATTCTATTGACAATGTTTTAGAAGATAAATAGACTCCTTTTGTTTACCTCATTTTCAGAATTATCTAAGTCCTTGGAGGACAAATCAACTACTTGTATTGAAGTGGTTAATCACTTTATTTCCAAAATTCAAGAAAAGAAACATCTTAATGCTTTCTTAGAAATCTTTGAGGAATCAGCAATTGCTAAGGCTGTAGAAGTTGATTCAAAATTAAAATCTGGAACAGCTGGCAGGTTAGCTGGCATGGTTATCGGAATTAAAGATAACTTGTGTTATGAAGGACACAAAGTGTCGGCTTCTTCAAAAATTCTTGAAGGATTTGAATCTTTGTATTCTGCAACAGCAATCGAACGCTTATTAGAGGAAGATGCAATAATTATTGGCAGACTCAATTGCGATGAATTTGCAATGGGTTCTTCCAATGAAAACTCCGCATTTGGAAATGTTCTTAACCCAATTCAAGAAGATAAAGTTCCTGGTGGTTCATCTGGAGGCTCTGCATCTGCTGTAGCTGCAGGTTTGTGTATGGCTACCTTAGGTTCCGATACTGGAGGTTCTATTCGCCAACCGGCATCATTCTGTGGAGTAGTAGGAATGAAACCCACTTACGGTAGAATTTCAAGATGGGGATTATTAGCTTATGCTTCTTCATTTGATCAAATTGGTCCATTTACTAATAACGTTAATGACGCTGCTCTTTTGACTCAAATTATGGCTGGAAAAGACCAGTATGACAGTACAGTTTCTTCCAATCCTGTTGAAGATTACTTTGAAGTTTCAAAGGAAGATAAAAAACTAAAAATAGGTGTTCCTAAGCAGGTGATTGAAAGTGTTGGGTTAAATCCAGAGATAAAGAATAAATTAACCGAAATCTTGAATGATTTAACATCCAAAGGACATTCAGTTGAAGAATTTGATTTTCCATTTTTAGATTATTTAGTTCCAATCTATTATGTGCTTACTACAGCTGAAGCGTCTTCCAATCTATCTCGTTATGATGGAGTTCATTTTGGATATAGAAGCCCCAATGCCACAGATATTGACTCAACTTATGTATTGTCAAGAACAGAAGGATTTGGAGAAGAAGTAAAAAGAAGAATTATGCTTGGAACATTTGTTCTAAGTTCAGGGTATTATGATGCCTATTACACCAAAGCGATGAAAGCAAGAAGGGTCATTCAAAACAAAACTATTGAAGTTTTCAATGATTTTGATTTTGTAATAGGGCCTACAACACCTGATACAGCCTTTAAAATAGGTGAAAATGTGAAGGATCCAATAACCATGTATCTTCAAGACATTTTCACGGTGCATGCAAATCTTTCTGGAAACCCTGCTATTTCGTTACCCCTAGGAAATCATTCGAATGGACTACCATTTGGAATACAAGTTATGGGAAAACCATTTCATGAAAAAGAACTGTTCTCTTTTTCAAGAGAATTAATGGGCGAATAATTTATTTAATATCCTCATAAGCTTCAACTGGAACGCTTTCGCCATTATACCAAAGTTGAAATCTAAAGATACTGTCTTTTACTTGTCCCAAATTTTTTCCTTTGCTAATTTCATCCCCCACAGAGGTTGAGGAATTATCGAAATTAGAGTATACACCTACTATATTATTAGAGTGTTGAACTATCAAAGACCTTTTGGTAACGCCAATAACGACACCATCCATTGATGCTTTTACCTTTTCTTTGTATCGGGACTTAAAAGTAGCTTCATTTAGTTTCTTTCTCTTTTTTGATATAATTTTCCCTTTGTGTGGCGGACTATAATCTAACACACTGATTAAAATGCTCTTAACAATTGAATTTCGGTTGGACGTATTGAATCTATCCACTTTATCTCGCAAAATTGAATCCTCTTTAATCCTTTGAAATACAATTGATTTATAATCAAAATTAGAATCTTTTTCGAGAGTGTCTCTAATGTCTGAAAGAGAAACAGAATCAGAATTATTCAAAATTTCTTGAAGATTTTTTATCCATAAATCTCGATTTCGATTTTCTTTTTCCAAATTACTAACGAAAACTTGATTTTGCTTATCCATGTGATACAATTTTGACCCCTGACTTGGATAGCCGGGAATAAAATTTTTAATAGAGGTGTAAGCAATAACAAGATAAATTAAAAAGCTAAAAAACAAAAGTATAGCTGTTCCAAAAAGAATGGTGTTTCTTTTTGAAATTACCAAAGAAAACCTTTGAACAAAAGAATCAGGATCCTGAATAATAAATTGATTCTTTTGCCTTAAATAGGTTTTAATATTTGAAATCCAATTTTTTTTCATTCCCAATTATGGTCTTAATCCTGATATTAGTGGATTAAAGATAAAATATTTTAATTTATTATTAGTTATTGGGTTAGTTTATTGATTAATTTTTAAATTTACTTCTTGTAATATAGCAAAATAGCTGATTATTTTATGATAAAACATTTTAGGTATATAATTTATTTATTGTTTATTGTTTTTGCGGTACAATGTTCTACCGAAAAGGATAAAAGATTAAATAGATTCTATCACAATACGACTGCTTATTACAACGGCTATTTCAATGCTCGAGAAATAATTAGAGTTTCTCACAAGGACTTTGTAAAAGGAGTTCCAGAGGATTATTCCGAATTAATTCCTGTAAACCGATACCCTAACGAGGAACAATCAAAAGCATTATTTCCCGAAATGAACAGATCCATTGATAAAACTTCAACCGTGATCAATAAGCATGCAATGCCCAATGAAAAAAAGGGGAGAGATGCCAAAAAGGAATATGGAAAGTGGATGGATGAAAATTGGTTAACTATGGGGATTAGTTATTTCTATAAGAGGGAATACGAGGAAGCCATTGAGAAATTCAAGTATATAATAAAGATGTATCCGAAAGATAAATCAAAGTATTATGCAAAAATGTGGTTGTCAAGGACTTATATAGAAATGGGAGATTTTCCAAAAGCATTGAGTTATATCAACGAAATTGAAGTTGAAAAAGAAGCAAAAGAGCTAAAAGACGCAAAACAAGAGAAGACAAAAAAGAGGAGAAAAAAATATAGTAAGAAAAAAACAAAAAAGAGAAAGAAAAAATCAAAGATTAAAACACTTAAGGAAAGAGAAGAAATAAAAGAAGCTAAATCTGAATTGGTAGCTTTTCCAAAAAAGATGAAAGCCGATTTTATGGCAACCAAAGCAGATTATTTTCTTAGAAATTTGGAGTATAAAAGTGCTTTAGAATATTTAGATAGTGCTATACAACACGAAAAGAAAAAACAAATTCGTGTTCGATATAAGTTCATTCAAGCTCAACTTAATCAAGAACTGGGAAATAACAGTAAAGCGTCCGACCTATATTCTTATGTAATAAAGAAGGGATCTTCTTATCAGATGATTTTTTATTCAAGAATAAGTAGAGCATTATTGGCAAACAGTAAAAACCGAAAAAATTTAAAGGAAGAACTTCTTAAACTTGCCAAAGATGAAAAGTATGTCGAATTCAGAGACCAAATTTATTATGCGCTTGCTGATTTAGAATTGCAAGAATTTAAGAAAGAAGAAGGAATAAGTTATTTGGAGCAATCTGCAAGTTATCCCCCATCGAATTCAAAGCAAAAAGCTAAGACTTTCTTGAAATTAGCAGATGTTTATTTTGAAAGTAAGGAATATGTGCCTGCACAAAAATATTATGACAGCACACTGAACGAACTGGAGCGAAAGAACCCAAAGTACGATGTGATTAAAGAAAAAAATGAAAGTCTTACTAGGTTAGTAGGTTACATCAACAATATTGAACTTAAGGATAGTTTAATGACAATTGGCAAACTCAATCCAAAACAACGAAGAGATAGAGTTGAAGAGATTTTGTATGCAAAAAAGATTAAAGAGATTGATGCTCAACGAGAAAAAGAAGCTCAAAATAACAATACGAATACAACTAATCAGAACACTATTACTGCTGGGCAAAAAGGAAGTTTTTGGATTTATAATGAAAAAACAAAAGCAAGTGGTATCAAATCGTTTCAATCGGTTTGGGGGAATGTAAAGTTAGAAGACGATTGGCGGAGATCCAATAAAAACCAAAGTGCAGATTCAGAAACGGTAACTAATCCGAACTCACCCATCGTGAGTGATGAGGAAATTGATGAATTTCTTTCAAAAGTTCCTGTTACTAAAGAAGAAATGGAACTTGCCGAACTCTCCATTATCAATTCTAATTATCTATCTGGACTTATTTACACCAATATCCTTAATGATAACAAGGAAGCAATAAAATCTTTTAAGGATAATAAAAAGCGTTTCCATCCCAATTCAAAAATTACTCCTTCTTTGTACCAGTTATATGTGATGTATCAAGAAATGGGTCAAACCAAAGATATTTTAGCTGTTAAGAATTTTATTCTTGAAAAGTATCCTGAATCCGAAGAAGCAAAAATTATTTTGGATCCAAATTATAAATCTAAACTTTCTGAAGGAGAAGACAAATTTGAAAAATCTTATGAAACGGCATATAGTTTGATTGAATCAGAACAATACACTAAGTCCATAGCTCATATTGATAAAGTGTTGGAAGATAAAGACCCAAATCCATTTGAGTGTAGACTGATGTATTTGAAAGCCAAAGCTTATTTTGGACTGAAAAAGGAAGAAGAATTAGAAAAAACTCTTCAGAACATAGTAGATAATTGCCCAAATACTGAGATTGGAGATTTATCACAGATTGCGCTTGGTAAACTTAGAAATGAAATTATTGAACGAGAAGATTCAAAAGCTGCTGTTTATAAAAAAGGAGATAACACAGTTCATTATTTTGCAGTAGTAGTTCCGCTAAGTGATAATGCAAATAAGTTAAAAATAGCTTTAAGTAACTTTAATAGTAACTCTTTTGACTCCAAAGGTCTCAAAACAACTTCTGTTGGGTTGGATAAAAAGAATCAAACTATTATTGTAAAACAATTTGCAAACAAAAAAGAGGCGAATAGTTATAGGATTGCTTACAAAGTAAACCCTGTAATGAAACAATTTGTTACTAAGTACAAATATTTCATAATTACT
>JBMYYT010000004.1:0-29986 GCA_049609665.1 Flavobacteriales bacterium
ATGAGAACAGACTCGATTAATCTTTCGCAAACTGCAAGAAATGGAGCAGAGGCTGAGATTAAGAAAGCCTATGGAGATGAATTTTCTCACCCAAGAGTTTTCAAAACCAAAACAAAAGGAGCTCAAGAAGCGCACGAAGCAATTCGTCCAACCAGTTTTGCGGTTCACTCTGCAGGAAGAGATAGTAGCGAAAATAGATTATACGATTTAATTTGGAAAAGAGCCATTGCCTCTCAAATGAGTGAAGCAAAACTTGAGAAAACTACTGTTAAAATAAAAGGAAGTTCGATTACAGAACTATTTACTGCAAGAGGAGAAATTATAACCTTTGAAGGTTTCCTTAAAGTTTACTTAGAAGGGAAAGACGAGGAGAATGAAGATAAAGACTCTGACAATGAAGGTATATTTCCCCCTATGACCAAAGGGGATGCTCTTGATGTAAAAATGATTGAAGCAACACAACGATATACCCGACCTCCAGCAAGATTTACTGAGGCAGCATTAGTAAAAAAATTGGAGGAGTTAGGAATTGGAAGACCATCAACTTATGCCCCCACAATTACTACAGTTCAAAAAAGAGGATACGTATCAAAAGATGAAATCGATTACAAAACAAGAAGGTACGGACAGCTCACATTGAAAAATGGAGAGATAAAAACCAACCAATTGACCGAAAATTATGGAGGGGATAAAAATAAATTATCACCAACGGACATCGGGATGGTTGTAAACGATTTTTTAGTTGAGAATTTCGATGAGATTTTGGATTATAATTTCACAGCTTCTGTTGAGAAAGAATTTGATGATATTGCTGAAGGATTGATGAAGTGGACTGAAATGATTAAAAAGTTTTATAATCCGTTTCATGAAAAAGTAGAAGATACTCTGGAGCATGGAGAAAGACAGTCAGGGGAGAAGGTTTTAGGAAAAACAGAGGATGGGGAAGATATTCTGGTAAGAATTGGAAGATTTGGACCAATGGCTCAGATTGGAAGAACTTCTGAAAATGAAGAGGATCCGAAACCGAGGTTTTCATCGCTTTTGAAGAATCAAAGTATCACAACTATTACTCTTGAAGAAGTTTTGGATTTGTTCAAATTACCCAAAGATTTGGGGACTCATGAAGATCACGTAGTAACCGTTTCTAACGGAAGATATGGGCCTTATATCAAATATGACACCATGTTTGTTTCTATTCCAAAAGGAGAAGAACCATTGGATGTTGATTTGCCAAGAGCAATTGAATTAATAAAGGCTAAACAAGAAGCTGATGCGCCAATTGCACATTACGAGAACTTACCTGTTCAAAAAGGTACTGGAAGATTCGGACCTTTTATCAAATGGAATGATATGTTTATCAATGTCAATAAAAAATATGATTTTGACAATCTGAGTCAAGAGGATATTGTTGAACTTATTGAGGTCAAAAAGCAAAAAGAAATTGATAAAGTAATCCACAACTGGGAAGATGAAGGAATAAGAGTGGAGAAAGCAAGATGGGGTAGATTCAATATCATAAAAGGAAAAACCAAAATTGAGCTTCCTAAAACTACGAAAGCTGAAAAATTGACTTTGGAACAAGTGCAAGGAATGATTGAAAAAGCCAAGCCAGCTAAAAAGAAAAAAGCAACAAAGAAAAAAGCAACAAAGAAAAAAACTGCTAAGAAAAAGTAAATAACCCTTTCTATGGATTTTTCAATTTTTGTAACACCACTTTTGGATGAACTGACAAAATCCTTTTCACAGAAGGAAAATTCCATTGGTTCCCAAATTAGTTTTTTTTCTGGAGATGAATTAACTGAAAACTTCAAAGTTGCCATTCTTGGAGTAAAAGAATCAAGAGGTTCTTTAGTTGATTCAGTAAAGGATAGCCCAGATTTTATAAGAGAACAATTATACCAACTGTTCGGGAACATAAATATCCCAATTGTTGATTTAGGAAATATAAATCAGGGAGAAACGCATCAGGACACATTATTTGCAGTTTCAGAAACATGCTCAGAACTAATCAAGAAAGACATTATCCCAATAATTATTGGCGGAAGTCAAGATTTAACTTTGGCTTTATACAAATGTTTTGAAAAATTAGAACAAATCATAAACCTTACTACAATTGACAGGAAAGTAGACTTTGAGCATATAAACGATACCAATTCAGATTCTTATTTGAAAGACATTATACTTTCAAAACCCAATTTTTTATTTAATTATTCGAATATAGGAACACAGGAATATTATCTGAATCCAGATAATGAAAAAATGTTGCATAAATTATTTTTTGAATCCATCAGGTTAGGAACGGTTCAGAATAACATTGAGCTGGCAGAACCTATAATTAGAAATTCAAATATTGTGAGTTTTGATCTCAATAGCATAAGACAAAGTGAAGTTCCAGGAACAAGTTTTGCTTCTCCAAACGGTTTTTTTGGAAATGAAGCCTGCCAAATTGCTAAATATGCTGGAATGAGTGATAAAATCAATGTTGTTGGTTTTTTTGAGATGACCCCAGAATTTGATGTTCATAATCAAACAGCACAATTGGTAGCTCAAATGATTTGGTACTTCGTTCAAGGTGTGCAACTCAGAAAAAGTGAATCTCCGCTTTCAAATGATAAGCAGTATACAAATTACAAAGTTGTGATTTCCAATGCAGATGAAGAAATAATTTTCATCAAAAGCCAGAAATCTGGCAGATGGTGGATGAAAATTCCATATCCTCCCTCAAAGAAAGTAAAATACGACAGGCACCATTTAGTTCCATGCTCTTATCAAGATTATCAAACAGCACTAAAAGATGAAATGCCAGATATATGGATAAATACCTACAATAGAATCCATATGCCCTCTTAGAAAAGTGAGTTTTCTTTTTTAATTTCCAGTAAGTTATTTGCTATTATTATTGTCAAAAAATTTCGAGATACCAATTTTTTCAGTATTTTAGCATTTACATTATAAATAAACCCTTATGAAAAAAGTAGTATTATTAGCCTTTGCACTTTGTTTCTTTTTAACGTCCAAATCTCAGCAGGACTTGCAATTCACACATTTTATGTATGATAAAATTTCTTTTAATCCCGCAGCCATGGGGTTCAAAGATGCGTGGTGTCTTACTGCAATTTCAAGAAGACAATGGACTGGATTTAGTTCTGGAGAACCTAACACAACGCTAATTAATTTTACTACGCCAAGGTTTTCTTTACTTAAAGGAAGTTTTGGATTAACTTATTTTAATGACGAGATAGGTTTTGAAAACAACTCAATGGTAAGATTGTCTTATGCACTTCATTTGAGCGAATTAGGCTTTCAAGGAATTGGGGGTGGTAATTTCTCTGTTGGATTGTCTGCAGGTTATTATTCAAAAGTTATTGACGCAACATGGATTCCGCCAACTGGAACTCCTGATGATGCAATTCCAGATGCCTCCTCAAAAGACAATACCTTAAGCTTTAATGCTGGGGTATATTACCGTAATCCAAATTTTTATGCAGGTATTTCAACAACGAACTTGTCTCAAAGTCAATTAACAAATTTAAATATAGTTCAAGCAAGACATTATTATTTTATGGCTGGTTATGATTTTCATTTGCATGATTACATAAATGTGCCGAAGTTAACTCTTAGACCAAATGTCTTAGCTAAAACTGATGCAGTAAAAACACAATATGATCTAAATATTAACGTTTTAGCTTTTAGTACGATATGGGCAGGTGTAACATACAGGCACAATGATGCATTAGCTCCAATGGCTGGATTACAAAGAAAAATAACTAAAAACTCAACAGTTAAAGTTGGTTACTCTTATGGGATTGGGACTTCATTTATAGCGAACTACTTTACTAATGGTAACCACGAAATAATGTTGAACTATTGTTTTAAAATTGTTCCTCCAACTTATTATGAGAGAGAAGTACATCCATATTTGTTATAAATAAATGCAACAAAATTAAATTTTTAGCGTAATAGGATTGAAATTAAAGTTATTAACAATATATTTGTTGATAATTCGAAAGCAAAAGAAAGAGAGATATGAAAAGAGTAACATTGATGATAGGGTTGGTAGCCTTGATATTTTCAAGCTGTCAAAAAGGAAATGGAGAGTTAATCGGAGTACAAGGTAGACCGGAGTGGTATGGATACGATCCGTTGGAAACACAATATATACCTGCTGGTAGTTTTCAAATGGGACAAAGTGACCAAGATGCACCATTTTCACACCAAAACAGAACAAAAACAGTAACTATTTCAGCATTCTACATGGATCATACTGAAATTACAAATAACGAATATCGTCAGTTTGTATTTTGGGTTAGGGATTCCATCGCTTACAAATTATTAGGAGAAGAATATCCAGAAGAATTTCTTATTCCAACAATCGATGATGAAGGGGAAGAAGCTGACGAAGAAGATTGGAATATTGATTGGGATGTTGAAATTGATTGGGAAGATGAAGAATATTTTCCAATTTTAGTTGCAGATATGATGCTTCCAGAAAACCAAAGGTTTTATGGAGGAAGGGAAATTGACGTGAGAAAATTAATTTTTGATTATTATTGGATTGATTTTAAAGCAGCAGCTTCTAAAGGAAGACCAGTTATAAAAGCAATTTCAAATACTGAGTACGAGGATAGAGAAGAACACCGTCTAAAGATGAAAGATGAAGGTTTTGATTTTCCAGTTGATCAATACGATGAAGAAGTACAGCAGGGAAGAGATTTAGATTTAGGTTGGAGAAACAGTTTAGGTCAAAATAATGCTATTCGTTCTCACTCAGATAGATCCAGGTTTATCATCCATGAACAAATTAATGTTTATCCAGATACTTTGGTTTGGGTTAATGATTTTACATATTCATTCAATGAGCCTTATGCAAGACAATATTTTGCAAGCCCAGCTTATGACGATTATCCAGTAGTTGGTATTACTTGGTCTCAGGCAAAAGCATTCTGTGTTTGGAGAACCAATTTACTTAATGGACACTTAGGAAGGAATGAGGAGGCGAGAATTGATGATTTTAGATTACCGTCTGAGGCTGAATGGGAATACGCTGCAAGAGGAGGTTTAGACCAAAGTCCATATCCATGGGGAGGACCGTATATCAGAAACTCGAAAGGTTGTTTTTTAGGAAACTTCAAGCCAATGAGAGGTAGATATATGGAAGATGGAGGAACTTATACAGTTAAGGCTACATCTTATCATCCAAATGATTATGGTTTATATTGTATGGCTGGTAACGTTGCGGAATGGACAAATACAGCTTATGATGAGTCAATGTATGAATTTTCACATGATTTAAATCCAGAATATACGTATAATGCATTAGATCACGATCCAATTTCTTTGAAAAGAAAAGTGATAAGAGGAGGGTCTTGGAAAGATATTGGTTACTACCTACAAACAGGTTCAAGAACATATGAATACCAAGATACTGCAAAAAGTTACATCGGATTCAGATGTATATCCAGTTACCTAGGAAGAGGAGGAAATGAGAAAGGCGGAGACGTAAAATAATCCAAAAATAAAATCAATTGAATTTACCCCATTTGAGATATACTCAGATATTAAAACTATATATTAACAAAAAACAAAAGAAAAAAGTCTATGAAACCAGGAAGTAAAGCGTGGAAAAATTTTATGTCAAAACTGTACGGAATTGGTGCAGCAATTGTAATTGTAGGAGCCTTATTTAAAATCCAACACTGGGCAGGAGCAGATTTAATGCTTACTGTAGGTCTTCTTACTGAGGCAGTAATTTTCCTTTTCTCTGCATTTGAACCTATACACGAAGATTATGATTGGACTTTGGTTTATCCTGAGTTAGCTTTAGGTCATGATTCTGGTGATGATGAAATTACTTCTTTGACAAATAGAGGTGGCTCAGTTACTCAACAACTTGATGGAATGCTTGAAGAAGCGAAAATCGATGGAGCTTTAATTGAAAGTTTAGGCGATGGAATGAGAAATCTTTCTGAGACTGCTAACAAAATTAGTAACATGTCTGATGCAACTTCTGTTTCGGCCGATTATACAAATAGCTTAAAGAATGCTGCAAGTAAAGTAGATACATTAGCTGAGTCTTATTCAAATGCAAGTCAAGCATTAATGGGATTAACTGACTCTACTGATGCGGGACAATCTTTTGGAGAAGAAATGCAAAAAGTAGCAGGAAACCTTACTGCGTTAAACAAAGTGTATGAAATGCAATTGGAAGGTGCTTCTGAATCTCTTGAAAATTCTAAGAAAATTCAAGGTGGTATTTCTGAAATGATGGGTACACTTGCAGATTCTGTTGAAGATACGAAGAACTACAAAGCTAATATTGCTGAGTTGAGTGAGAATCTACAAAAACTTAACAAAGTATATGGAAATATGCTTAATGCCATGAACATTAACTCGAACAGTTAATATTCAATTTTTATTAAACTAACTATTAACCTTTTAAAGCAATAAAAAAATGGCAGGTGGAAAAGAAACCCCAAGGCAGAAGATGATTGGAATGATGTATTTGGTATTAACAGCAATGTTAGCACTGAATGTATCAAAAAGTATACTTGATGCCTTTATTACCATTGATGAACAATCATTGGAACAAAACTCAACTTTAGTAAAATCAATTAATGGAATAGGGAGTACTATTTCGTTCAGAATGCAGGACCCTCAATCAAAGAAGACTGCAACTGAAATTAATGATGTTTACCAAGAAGTAAAAATAATCTCAAATAAGGCAGATGATTTTTTCAATTCTGAAATGAATAGACTGATGGGTGAGACTGAAGAAGAAAAGAATTGGTTCAAAAAAGATGAAAAAACTCAAATTATAGATTATAAACCGCTCCAAGAAATAGGTAAAAAAGATGATTACGATACACCGTCTAGATTATTTGGTGGTGTTGAAGGAAAATCAAAGACTGATGGAATGTTGTTAAGACAAAAATTAATAGATTTTAGGAATGAATTAATTCTTACGGCTGCTGATTCTGTAAAAGATGATAAGAATATTGTACATGTTTTTGATGAAACTGTATTGAAAGATTCAAGTACTTTCTTTAGTTTTTTAAGAAACGACAAGCATCCAAACATGACTGACTTAATGGATATTTATAATACACTAACTAAACCTGAAAAACTTGTTCAAGGGGAAGCTAAGAAGGAAAAAGCATGGAATGTAGCTATGTTCTATCACCAACCTATGGTTGGAGTAGTAAGTACTATGACTTCTATGAGAAATGATATTAGATTAGCTCAAGAAAAAGCTTCAAAAATGTTATTGTCAAGAATTGATAAGCCAATGATGAATATCAACAAAGTTGAAGCACAAGTATTAGCATCAACACAGTATATTAATGTAGGAGATAAACTGGATATTAAAATTGGAATTGTAGCCTTTGATTCAACTAAAAAGTATAAAGCTGGTTATAGATCAAATGCAGGAGGGAGTTATTCAATTGCTGATTCAGGACAATTTACATTATCTGGAGGGTCTCCAGGAAAGAAAACAATTGACGGTTATTTAGAAGTAGAACTTAATGGTGAGGTAAAACAATTACCTTTCGATTTTGAATATACTGTGGGTAAACCTTCTGCAACTGTTGCAGCACCTGAACTTAACGTAATGTACAGAGGTTACGATAACAAAATTCAAGCAGTAGCTTCTGGTTTTCCTCCAAATGAGGTTAAAACTAATTGCGATGGATGCAGTAGTTTTACTAAGAATGGAGATTTATGGGTAGCAAGAGTTGGTGGTGGAAAAACAGCAACTGTATATGTGAAAGCAGGAGGAAAAACTGTTGGTAAGCAAGAGTTTAGAATTATGCCGATGCCTAAGCCTCAACCTTATTTCGCGGGACAAACTTATGGTTCTAAAACTATTAAGAAAGGATTGTTAAAACAAACTCCTCCGCTAAAAGCTAAACTAGCAGATTCACCATTGAATGTTCAGTTTAGTGTTAAGTCATTTACGTTAGATGTAATTGTTAATGGAAAAATTATTACTGAAAAAGGAAGAGGAGGAACGTTAACTCCAAAAATGAAAAACTTAGTAAAAAATGCTAAGAAAGGACAGAAAGTTTATTTCAGTGATATTATGGTTGCGGGTCCTGACGGAAAAGCAAAACCTATTGGAGGATTGACCTTCAAAGTAATATAAATAACTTTTTTGCGTTGTATAACGTAAAGATTAAAAAAGAAAGAAGATGAAGAAGAAAATTTTAGGATTATCGATTGGGGTGTTGATGGGAACTTTTGCATTTGGTCAGTTACCAAGTTCAGGTATTTCCCCTTCTAATGTGTTAGATGGATTATACGTTCAACAGCATATACCAACTAAGAAAGTTATATCATACGCATCATTAAGAGAGGCTGATGTAATGTGGAGTAAAAGAGTTTGGAGAACTATAGACATTCAACAAAAACTTAATTTCCCATTATTCTACCCAAAAGAACCTCTTACAGATAGGAGAGCATTATGGGATATTATCCGTTACGGAATCGAAACTGAAGGAAGTTTAACTCCTTATGAAATTAATGGAGATGGAAAATTGGATTGGGATGGAGAGTTTTTGTATCCAGTTTTACCGCCTAATGGGAACACAAAAGACACTGCTTACACTACATCAATTGATAATTTGTTGTACAATACTTCTCAAGTTCAAAAATTGGATGACGAAGGAGATCCTATGTACGATAATGATGGAGATGAAATCTATATCACTTCAAAAGATGCAATTACTGCAGAAAATATAATGCAGTATTTGGTTAAAGAAGATTGGTTCTTTGACAAGCAACGATCAGTAATGGATGTGAGAATCATAGGTATTTGTCCAGTAATTGCTACCTATGACGAAGAAGGAGAATTTAAAGCACCAAAACAATTGTTCTGGTTATACTTTCCAGAATGTAGGTACGTGTTCCAAAACTATTTTGTTTATAATAGAAAAAATGACGCTCAAAGAATGTCATTCGATGATTTATTTTGGAAAAGAATGTTTGCAAGTTATATCCACAAAGAGTCTAATGTTTACGATAGAGAAATAAGCCATTATGAAAAGAATGGGATTAAAATTCTTTTAGAAGCAGAAAGAATTAAAGGAGAAATGCTTTTAATTGAACACGATTTGTGGCACTTGTAATTCAATAATTTAAAATTATTTAACGGCTGTATAGTTATCTATACAGCCGTTTTTTTGTTTCTTTGTAAAGATAAATTCAATATGAAAAAAATACTTATAACAGGAGGTGCAGGTTTTATAGGATCGCATGTGGTGAGATTATTTGTAAACTCTTACCCAGACTATCAAATAGTAAATTTAGATAAGTTAACTTATGCAGGAAATCTTGAAAATCTAAGAGATATTGAGAATAAATCGAATTATTCTTTTGTCAAGGGAGATATTGTGGATGAGGAATTTATCAATGATTTATTTAAGAATAATAAGTTTGATGGTGTTGTTCATTTAGCTGCTGAGTCTCATGTTGACCGTTCTATATCTAACCCTACGGAGTTTATTAAAACGAATGTAATGGGAACAATAAATCTTCTTAATGCTGCAAAAGCATCTTGGGGAAATGATTTCGATAATAAGGTTTTTTATCACATCTCAACAGACGAAGTTTATGGCTCATTAGGTGATGAAGGCTTTTTTGTGGAGAATACTCCTTATGACCCAAGAAGTCCTTATTCTTCTTCTAAAGCAAGCTCCGATCACCTTGTGAGAGCTTATTTTCATACATATGGACTTCCAATTAAAATATCGAACTGTTCCAATAACTATGGATCTCATCATTTTCCTGAAAAGTTAATCCCATTAATGATTAATAATATTCAACAAAATAAGCCTCTTCCGGTTTATGGGGCAGGACTTAATGTGAGAGATTGGTTGTGGGTAAACGATCATGCAAGAGCGATTGATGTGATTTTTCACAAAGGAATAGTTGGGGAAACTTATAATATTGGGGGTAATAACGAATGGACAAATATTGACTTGGTAAAATTACTCTGCTCAATAATGGACAAGAAATTGGGAAGAACAGAGGGAGAAAGTGAAAAACTCATTACTTATGTTACGGACAGAGCTGGACATGATATGAGATATGCGATTGACGCAAGTAAAATAAAAAGAGAGTTGGGTTGGGAACCTTCAATTACCTTTGAGGAAGGTCTTGACAAAACAGTTGACTGGTACCTTGAAAACTCGGATTGGTTAAATAATGTAACTTCTGGTGCCTATCAACAATATTATAAAGAACAATATCAATAGAAATGGACTCAATTAATTCGAAAACTGTAGCAATAATTTCTCATATAACTTTATTGGGCTGGATAATTGCTTTAATAATAAATAGCTCAAATAAGACTGAGTTTGGCTCATTTTATATTAGACAAACCTTAATTTTAAATTTAGTTTTAAGCTTAGGATTAACTTCATTTATTGGGCGAATAATTGCAATATTGGGGCTAATTCTTTTGGTAATAAGTTTATTAGGAGCATTTACAGGCGAAAAAAAACTTGTCCCAGGAGTTGGAGATTATTTTCAAGATTGGTTTAAATCTATCTGATTTAATTCCCAACCTTTTTATTCCACATAAATACAAAATCATTGTTGATTATTTGATTGATATCCTTTGCAGCAATGATATAAAAAATATCAATAAGAGGTAAAATAAAACCTCCTCCGCCAATTGTAAGCGTATAGGCTATTGGCACAATGGGTTTTGTTCCTAAATAAAGTCGATGAACTCCAAAATAACCTAAAGTAATAGCTAAAGTAATAGCAATTAACTTCGTTTTAAGAAGGCTTTTTGGTTTAGATGAATCTGAGAGAATACTGTTGAAATAAATTGTTTCAAAATTATCCTGGTAAGTTTGATTAGTATTAATATCTTGAATAGGAGAAGAACTTAAACAAGCATAGTTAATGCTAAAAAAGAAAATTAAGACTATGTATTTCATCTGATGAATTTTAATCTAAATGTAGAGTAAATTTAATAAAACAAAAAAACCTGTTCGGAGAATTCGAGACAGGTTTTTTTAAAGGTGTAACTTTTAGAAATTATGAATTAGCTTCATAGTTTTTAGAAACTTCATTCCAGTTGATTACATTAAAAAATGCGTTAATATAATCTGGTCTTCTGTTCTGATAATTAAGGTAATAAGCGTGTTCCCAAACATCAATTCCAAGTATTGGTGTTCCACCACATCCAATTCCATTCATCAACGGATTATCCTGGTTTGGTGTTCCACATACTTCAACTTTTCCACCGCTTTGAACACATAACCATGCCCATCCTGATCCAAATTGAGTTGCAGCAGCTTTTGAAAATGCGTTTTTAAACTCTTCGAACGAGCCAAAAGCATCATTAATGGCATCAGCTAACTTTCCAGAAGGTTCTCCACCTCCATCAGGAGACATCACAGTCCAGAACAAACGGTGATTGTAATATCCACCTCCGTTATTTCTTACTGCCGAGTTTGACATGTCAAGATTTGCTAAAATATCTTCGATAGACATGCTGTCCATATCTGTTCCTTCAATAGCAGCGTTTAGTTTAGTTGTATATCCATTGTGATGTTTTCCGTGGTGAATTTCCATGGTTCTTGCATCTATATTTGGCTCTAATGCATCGTATGCATAAGGTAATTCAGGTAATTTGAATGACATATTTTTAGTTTTTAAAGTTTTTATTTATTGAATTTCAAATATAAATAAACTTAGTTACAAAGTAAATAAAAGTAGGTTGTAAAGCTTATTTTAAATGTTTAAGATTGACTCCGTAAAGGATGATAAAAAGGATGGAAAAAAAGCTACCTATCAAAATAAAACCAGCAGACAGCCCTGTTCCCATTAGAAATATGGGCACTAATATTTCAAGTAACACGCCAATAAAATAGAGATAAAAGCCTAATTTCCTTAGTTTTCGCATCAAAATAGCTGAAGTAATACAAATAATAGCAACAACGATTTGAAGTAGGTTGAGAAGTGGTAAAAATTCAATTGCATCCAATCCAAATCGCAACAAGCTTTGCAAAATTGGATTGTCAATTTCTGATATGTTTACTTGATTATCATTGATTTGAGAGTTGATGTCATTTAATACATTAGGTAAAATAAATAAATTGATTATACCTGAAATAACCATCAAGCTACTGTAGCCAATAGTCATGATGGTTAATACATTTAGCATTTCTGGGAGTTTTTCTTTCCCAAATATTTTCTCGTCTAAACCAGAATTGCTTTTTTTCATATTTTAGTCTTCTAATAAGAGATCGTCATCTAAGATATCGCTATTAGAGTTATCATCAGGACCGAGAGCTTTGTACTTTGCATCTCCAAATCCTAAAATTGGAATGAAAATTATTCCTAATAATACTACTCCAACAGTAAAGCCTTCTGTTTTCCCAAATCTTTTTACAATTCTATTCCATATCCAAACAATAAAAATAAGATTTACATAGGGGATAATCATCAGAATTGTCCACCATTCAGGTTTTTCGGCTATTTTTGTCATAATGTAATAATTATAAATGGGGATGATAGCTGCCCAACCAGGTTGCCCTGCTTTTTCAAATACCTTCCACATAGCGGCTATTAAAAATACTACAATAGCCAACGCAAATAAAACTCCAATAATTCCCATAATTTTTTGTTTAATAGTTTATAATATAATAAATGTAATGACATTTTATTAGTTTAGGAAATTCTGAATTAGATTTTGTTAACTTTGTAAACTGAAACATTATTATTTATGATTACTCAAGAAATGCCAATTACTATTTATTCGGAGATGACACCAAACCCGAATACAATGAAATTTGTAGCTAACAAAATGTTGGTTGAAGAAGACGTTGTAGCTGAATATTTAAATAAAGAGGAAGCTAAAAACTCCTCTCCAGTTGCTGAAGCTTTATTTGCATTTCCCTTTGTAAAAGGCGTGTTTATCGCTCGTAATTTCATTACAGTTTCAAAATCCGAAGCGGTTGAATGGGAAGATATTACTTTAGAGTTAAGGATGTTTGTTTCAGATTTTTTAAAAGAAAATCCAGTAGTTGTTACTACTTTGCCTGAGCCTAAATCAACTGCTTCTGAGAATGAAACTGTAGTTGAAAAACCTGTTTTTGAACCAAAAATAACTTCTGAAATAGACCAGAAAATAGTTGATTTATTAGATGAATTCGTGAGGCCAGCAGTTGAAAATGATGGAGGAGCAATTCATTTCAAGTCCTTCGAAGAAGGTGTTGTTACTGTAATACTTAAAGGGTCGTGTAGCGGATGTCCTTCCTCCACTCAAACTTTAAAAGGAGGTGTGGAACAACTTTTACGTTCTTACTTGCCTGAAGTAAAAGAAGTTATAGCTGAAGCTCAATAATATGCACAAATTTAATAAGAGGTTAGAAAAGTTTTGGTTGTATTTTACTTTTGTAGTTGCAGCATTTTGTATTTATGAGTTCATAGTAGATGATGTAAAAACGGCAAGCTACTACTTGGTCTTTTTAGCTTTTCCTATCGTAATGTATCTTGTAAGAAGAGGAATACGAATGAGAATGGAGAAAACTGATAACGAATCCAAACAAAAGAAATCAAAATAGTACTTAACAATCCGTTAATTTTGTATATTCAACAACCTGTAAGTTACTAAATGGAAAACTACGAAATACCTGTTATTTTAATTTCTTTATTGTTTTCAGCTTTTTTTTCTGGAACAGAAATAGCCTATCTACAAAGTAATAGGTTAAAAATTGAAATTGATAAAAAGCAAGGAATTTACAGTGCAAGAATTTTATCTTTCTTCAATCGAAATGAATCAAAGTTCATAACCATGCTCTTGCTTGGAAATAACATAGCCTTAGTAGTTTATGGGATTTTTATGGGAGAGATGATAATTGATAAAATGTTTCCGAGTATTGACGGAACTGATTTGCCCTGGTATGTATTGCTAACCCAAACTCTTATTTCCACACTCATAATATTAGTTACTGCAGAATTTTTACCCAAAACAATTTTCAGAATAAATCCAAACAGGACATTAAGTCTAATGGCTTATTTTTTAGTAATCATCTATGCTATTCTTTATATACCGACTTTGTTTGTGACCTTTATTTCAAATTTAATACTGAGTCTGTTTGGTAACAAAAATGAGATAAGTGAAGTGAATTACGGAACAGTAGACTTAGACGAATATCTTCGAAAGTCTACAAAAATCCAAACCGATAAAGAACAGGATTATGAAGTTCAGATGTTTCATAATGCTTTGAACTTTAATAAAGTGAAAGCAAGAGACTGTTTGATTCCAAGAACAGAAGTTAAAGCAGTGAATGTTGAGCAATCGGTCGAAGATTTGGCAAAAGAATTTATCGAGTCAGGTTATTCAAAAATAATGGTGTTTAGAGATACCATCGACAATATAATAGGCTATGTACATTCGTTTGAAATGTTCAAAAACCCAGAATCCATTACCGAAATATTAAGACCAGTGGGAATAGTGGCTGAGTCCATGCCAGTTAATAAATTATTAAACCAATTTATCAAACAAAAGCAAGGAATAACGGTAGTTGTGGATGAGTATGGGGGAACATCAGGAATAATTACCATGGAAGATGTGGTGGAAGAAATTTTTGGTGAAATAGAAGACGAGCACGATAGCGAAGATTTGGTTGAAGAGCAACACACTGAAACAGATTTTGTATTTGCGGCTCGTCAAGAAATTGCTTATATCAATAGCGAATACAATCTTAATTTGCCAGAATCAGATGAATATGAGACCATTGCTGGGTTAATTGTAACTGTGCATGAAGATATTCCTGCGGAAGGTGAGATAATTGAAATTGAAAATTATTCGTTTGAAATTATTGAATGTTCCAATTCAAAAATAGAAACAGTAAAATTAACCCATAACAATTAATCATGCTTTCGGTATTTTCTGATGAATATTTTATGAAACAAGCTTTCAATCAAGCAAAGTTAGCTTTTGATGAAGGAGAAATTCCAATAGGAGCTGTGATTGTTTCCAACAACAAAATTATTGCACGAGCTCATAACCAAACGGAATTATTGAATGATTTTACCGCTCATGCCGAAATGTTAGCGTTTACTTCTGCATCTGAATATTTTGGAAATAAATACCTTGATAAGTGCACGCTTTATGTAACCCTTGAACCTTGTGTCATGTGTGCTGGAGCATCCTTTTGGACGAGGATTTCTAAGGTTGTTTATGGGGCAAGCGACTCTAAAAGAGGTTTTTCTTCTGTTTCCAACTCTTTGTTTCATCCTAAATGTGAAATTAAAAAAGGTGTAATGTCTCAAGAATGCAGTGATATTTTGGATTTGTTTTTCGATCAAAAACGAAAACTGTAATAGTTTGAAATAACTTCAATAATTTTTCAATAATTAATTATCAGTAATCATTTATTACTATCTTTACTTTACTTTTTTCGGAAAGTAAAACGACTTATGGTTAAAAAGCTGAAACATAGCGTAGAAATTGCTGTTTATGAAAATGTTAATGATTTATCGGAAAATGATAGAGAGTTAATTGAAAGAGCGAAAAAAGTGAGTAAAACTGCTTATGCTCCTTATTCACAGTTCTATGTTGGTGCTGCTATAAGACTTAGTTCTAATGAAATAATTGAAGGAAGTAACCAAGAGAACATGGCTTATCCCTCAGGAATGTGTGCGGAAAGAGTAGCGATTTATTATGCAAATTCTTATCATGCGGATTCGGAGATTAAAACTATAGCGGTTACTGCTTTTGCCAGAGATTTTGACGTAAGTCATCCTGTATCTCCTTGTGGAGCTTGCAGGCAATCAATGGCAGAGTATGAATTGAAACAAAAGAAACCCATTCGGTTAATAATGACTGGAGAAAGTGGGCAGATATATATTGCGGAAAGTATCGAAACTATGCTTCCGTTTATGTTTAATGAAGTTGAATTGAAAAGAAAATAAAATATGGCTACTGCAACTAAAAAAGCAACTACCAAAAAGAAATTAAAACATTCAAAAGCTCAGTACATGAAATGGTACGAGGATATGTTGATGATTAGAAAATTTGAGGAAAAAACTGGACAGCTTTATATCCAACAAAAATTTGGGGGATTTTGTCATTTATATAACGGACAAGAAGCGGTAATATGTGGAACTGTAAGTGCAACAAAAAAGGGAGATAAGCACATCACTGCTTACAGAGATCATGCTCATCCAATTGCATTAGGAGTTCACCCAAAATATGTAATGGCTGAATTGTATGGAAAAACTACGGGTCTATCAAAAGGAAAAGGAGGATCAATGCACATGTTTGATGTGGAGAAAGGATTAATGGGAGGACATGGAATTGTTGGAGCTCAAATCCCGATGGGAGCGGGAATCGCATTTGCTGAAAAGTATAATAAAACAAAAAATGTATGTATCACTTCTTTTGGAGATGGTGCTGCAAGACAAGGAGCTTTGCACGAAACTTTCAACATGGCAATGATGTGGAAATTGCCTGTGATATTTGTTATTGAAAATAATAATTATGCAATGGGGACTTCTGTAGAAAGAACGTCTAATGTGAAAGATTTATCAATAATGGGGGCCTCTTATGAAATGCCTTCTGAAACAGTTGATGGAATGAGTTGTGAAGCTGTGCATGCAGCTATGGAAACAGCAGTAGCAAGAGCAAGAAAAGGAGATGGACCTACTTTGTTAAATATTGAAACTTACAGATATAAAGGGCATTCAATGAGTGATCCTCAAAAATATAGAAGTAAAGATGAAGTAGCAGAATATATGGATGACGATCCAATTACTCAAGTATTGAAAGTAATTAAAGCAAATAAATTCGCTACTCAAAAACAATTGGATGCAATTGATAAAAAAGTAAAAGATACAGTTGCAGAATCGATTAAGTTTGCTGAAGATTCACCTTTGCCGGAGGCTGATGAATTATATGAGGATGTATATAAAGAGGAGTATCCTTTTATGATTGAATACAAGTAAGATTTTAGAAAAGAAAAAACTATAAAAAGATTAAAGAATTATGGCTGAAGTAATAAGAATGCCCAAATTAAGTGACACAATGGTTGAAGGTGTTGTTGCAGAATGGCATAAAAAAGTAGGGGATTCAGTTGAAGAAGGAGAGTTATTAGCAGAAATCGAAACGGATAAAGCAACTTTAGAATTTGAATCTTTCTTTGATGGAGTATTACTTCATATTGGAGTTGAAAAGGGAAAAGGAGCACCTGTAAATGATGTGCTTGCAATTATTGGGGAAAAAGGAGAGGATGTTTCAAAATTATTAAAAGAAGCAGAAAGTGCTGTTCCAGTTGAAGAGAAGAAAGAAGAGCCTAAAAAAGAAGATTCAAAACCTGCTCCTGCTGCTAAAGTAGAAGCCCCAAAACCAACAGCAAAAAAAGTCGTTGCAGAAGCTCCTAAAGCTCAGCCTTCTTATTCTGATAATGGTGTTGATTTAAAAATTTCACCGTTAGCTAAAAAATTAGCAGCGGATAAGGGTTTGAACCTTTCACAAATAAAAGGTACTGGAGAAGGAGGAAGAATTGTAAAAAGAGATATAGATAATTTCAAAGGAGGGAACGCAGCTAATTTTGTGAATAGAGAATCGTATTCGGAATTACCAGTTTCCCAAATGAGAAAAACTATAGCAAGAAGATTAGGAGAAAGTAAATTTACGGCTCCACACTTCTATTTGACAATCTCAATAGATATGGATAATGCGATAGCAGCAAGAGTTGCAATCAATAAATCCATTGCACCTAATAAAATCACTTACAATGATTTTGTAATAAAGGCAGCAGCAGCAGCTTTAAAAGAGCATCCATCTATTAACTCTTCATGGAGAGAGGATGTGATTATACAAAATGATCATGTAAATATTGGAGTAGCTGTTTCAGTTGAAGATGGTCTTTTGGTTCCAGTAGTTAGATTTGCAGATGGAAAAACCTTAACCCAAATTTCTGGAGAAGTAAAAGAATTTGCCAAACGAGCAAAAGCAAAAAAATTACAACCTGAAGACTGGGAAGGAAATACTTTTACTATCTCCAATTTAGGAGGGTTTGGAATAGAGGAGTTCACCGCAATTATAAATACGCCAGATTCTTGTATATTAGCAATAGGGGGAATTAAGCAACTGCCAGTAGTAAAAAACGGTGAAATTGTTCCAGGAAATGAAATGAAAGTTACGTTGTCATGCGACCATAGAGTTGTGGATGGAGTGGCAGGAACTCAATTTTTAAAAACATTCAAAAATTTGATGGAGAACCCAGTGCTTTTGCTTGGTGCTTACAATATCTAATAGTTGGCATTCTATTTGCTTAATGTTTAATAAACAAAACAATGAATTTTAAAATAATAATTACTCTGTTGTTCTTTTCACTTTTGATTTCTTGTAAATCACAAAAAGAAAGTGCGGATAATAAAGTGGAAGAAAAAGTAATAGTAGAGGAAGTGATGGAACCTAAGTTTAATATAGATGAGATCAGAGGATATTATGAAATTACTCTTATCAGGGACATAGAGTTTAATGAGATAACTCCAACTATTGGTTTTGATGGTGAAGGAGAATTGAGCGGCTATAACGGTTGTAACTCCTATTTTGGAACTTTAAAACCTACTGAACAAATGGTAATAGGAAATGTTGGTTCAACAAGAATGGCCTGTGAAGGTGAGAAAGGGGATGTAGAAAGAATGTTGATGGAAAAATTAAAATCTATAACCAATATTGAAGTTTCTCCTGGCGAAGGTACTGTGAAGCTATTCTCTGATGAAGAGGTTATGATTAAAGGGAAAGAAATTAAATTGGAAGGGTCATTCATGGTTACCTCCATTCAAGGGAAAAATAATATCGAGCCAATTGAGTTTACTGTTTCAGAAGGTTCTATTAATGGATTTACAGGATGTAATACTATTGGAGGAGAATTAAAGCAAAATGGTTATTCTATTGATTTATCTGAGGTCTTTATAACCGAAAAAGCCTGTGAAGGTTTTGATATGCAAAAAGAAGCAAATTTTATGCAATTGTTTTCTACATCAAAAAAATACAAAAAAGAAGGTGATCTTTACCATTTTTATCAAGGAAATAAAATTGTATTAACCGCAAAAAAAATATAACACAACTATAAAAATTATTGGCATTTTAGCAATAACTTGCCTAATTTTGTAAAACAATTTAAATTAAAAATATGTACCCACCAGAATTAGTAGCTCCAATAAGAGAAGATTTAGTAGAGGCAGGATTTGATGAGCTAATGACTGCTCAAGAGGTTGATGAAGTAATGAAGAAAGAAGGAACTACACTTTGCGTTATAAACTCAGTTTGTGGCTGTGCGGCTCGAAATGCACGTCCTGCAGCAAAGTTGTCTGTTCAAATGTCGGATAAAAAACCAAGTAATTTAGTTACGGTTTTTGCAGGAGTTGATACAGAAGCCGTTGAACAAGCAAGAAAATATACTTTGCCTTACCCATCATCTTCACCATCTATTGCATTATTCAAGGATGGAAAATTAGTTCATTTTTTAGAACGTCACCACATTGAAGGAAATACTGCAGAAGCAATAGCAGATAATTTATCAGCTGCCTTTACAGAGTTTTGTTAAACAAAAATTTATTGCATAAAAAAACCTTGAAGATTTCTTCAAGGTTTTTTTTATGTCTTAATATTTCAGATTTTTAGCTTAACGCTTCAGCAACTTTTTTTCCTATTTCAGCAGGAGAACTTGCTACACTTATTCCGCATTCAGCCATAATTTTCATCTTAGCTTGTGCAGTATCATCAGCTCCACCAACAATTGCTCCAGCATGCCCCATTTTTCTTCCTTTTGGTGCAGTTTGTCCAGCAATAAAACCAATTACCGGCTTCTTGTTGTTTTCTTTTACCCATCTTGCAGCCTTTGCTTCCATGTCTCCGCCAATCTCACCAATCATAACAATTGCATCCGTTTCATCATCATTCATGAACATTTCAACCGCTTCTTTAGTAGTAGTTCCAATAATTGGATCTCCACCAATTCCGATTGCAGTAGAAACACCCAATCCAGCTTTCACAACTTGATCAGCGGCTTCATAAGTCAATGTTCCAGATTTAGATACAATACCTACTCTTCCTTTTTTGAAAACAAAACCTGGCATAATTCCAATTTTCGCCTCATCAGCAGTAATAATCCCAGGACAGTTAGGTCCAATCAATCTTGAATTTTTATCAGTTAAATATTCTTTTACTTTAACCATATCGTTAGTAGGAATCCCTTCAGTAATACAAACGATCACTTCAATTCCTCCATCTGCAGCTTCCATAATTGCATCAGCAGCAAATGCTGGCGGTACAAAAATAATAGAGACATTAGCTCCAGTTTCTTTAACTGCATTATCAACAGTATTAAATACTGGCTTGTCCAAATGAGTTTGTCCTCCTTTACCTGGAGTAACACCACCAACAACATTTGATCCGTATTCAATCATTTGCCCTGCGTGGAAAGTTCCTTCGGTTCCTGTGAAACCTTGTACTATTATTTTAGAATCTTTGTTTACTAATATGCTCATAGTTTTCTATTAAATTTTGAATACTCAAAAGTAGTTTTTTATCGGTTCTTTTACAAAAAATAGGGTTTTAATATTGATTAAGAATGTGTTTTTTATAAAGTCATTCCTGCGAAGGCAGGAATCTACTATTCATTGGAAAGATTCTCGTGATATAGATTCCTTTCTTCAAAGGATTGAGAACTCGCTTAAATTCTCATAAATAAACCTTAATTTTGCACTATGATTTTAGATTCTACGGATACAATTTGTGCACTTTCTACAGCTAACGGCATGGGAGCAATTGCTATGATTCGTGTTTCTGGAAGTCAATCATTTGGAATAGTCTCTTCTATTTTTTCTAAAAAAGTGGAAGCGAAAGAATCACACACTGCTCACTTTGGTGTTATAAAAGAGGGAAAGGAATTAATTGATGAAGTGGTAATAACTGTTTTTAAAAACCCAGCCTCTTTCACTGGTGAAGATGTGGTGGAGATTGCTTGTCACGGTTCTATTTTTATTCAGCAACAGATTTTAAAATTATTATTGTCTAAAGGATGCAGGTTGGCCAAAGCAGGAGAATTTTCAATGCGAGCTTTTGCCAATGGAAAGTTTGATTTATCTCAGGCAGAGGCAATCTCTGATTTAATTTCTTCAACTACAGAGGCTTCGCACAAGTTAGCCATGCAACAAATGCGTGGAGGTTTTTCGGATGAGATAAATTTGTTGAGAGAAGAACTCGTTAATTTTGCTTCGTTGATTGAATTAGAATTGGACTTCAGTGAAGAAGATGTAGAGTTTGCTGATAGAACGCAACTGAATGAATTGCTGGGAAGAATTTCAATCAAATTAAAAAGCTTGATTGATTCATTTTCTTATGGAAATGCTATAAAAAATGGAGTTCCTATTTCTATTATTGGAGCACCCAATTCGGGTAAATCTACTTTGTTAAATAAATTCTTGAAAGAAGAAAAAGCAATAGTGTCAAACATTGCTGGAACTACAAGAGATATTGTAGAAGATGAAATTGTGATTGAAGGAATAAAATATCGGTTTATAGATACGGCAGGAATTCGTGATACGGAAAATGAAATTGAAAAAATAGGGATTCAAAGAGCCATTGAAAAAGCTGGAAAATCTGCGATAGTACTATATTTATTTGATGCCAATTCTGAGTTAGAGTTGGTTAAAAAAGAATTGGAAGAATTGAAATCTAAATTATCCGATCAATCAATTGATATTGTATTGGTAGCAAATAAAATAGATTTGTTGGAGGATAAGTCAGTTTTAAATGGATTAGATTGTATCCAAATTTCAGCTTCTGTAGGAGATAACTTGGACGAGCTAACTAACAAAATAATTGAACTCACAAATTCTAAGCAATCACAAGAACAGCAGGTTGTAGTAACAAATATTCGTCATTTCGAAGCGCTTACAAAAGCAAATAAAGCTATTGAGCAAGTTACCAATGCCCTTGAAATGGGTGTTCCAGGTGATTTAGTTGCAATTGATATTCGTCAGGCATTACATTTTTTAGGTGAGATAACTGGAGAGATTTCTACGGATGAATTACTTGGAAACATTTTTAGTAAATTTTGTATTGGTAAATAAATGATGGAAAACGACATTGAAATAACTGAGATTAAAGACAAACAGTTTAGTTTGTTTCCAGGAATGGAAGTAGATAGACTAACCGTTTTGTGGAATAAAGGTCCATCTCAGGAATTTGCCATTGATGATGAAACTATTAAAATCAACACCAATTGCATCTTGTTTATTTCTGAGTTTTATATGGAATTGAATGCTGAGATAACTAATTTGAATATTCTAAGTTTCGATAAGACTTTTTTAAGTCCAATAAATTCAATGAATCATGTGGGAGAATATTTAATGTTATTTTATGGTTCACATGCCGTAAATGGAGTTCCAAAAATCACTCTCAGAGAAAACGAAATAGAGATGTTCAATTCTATTTGGGACAATATGGTTGAAGAAACCATGAATAGTAAAAACCCCATTTCTGCAGCTTTACTAAGAAACTCTTTTTCAAGGTTTTTATTGATGAGCCAGCAAATTCACATGGAAACAGAGTTTGATATTCCAATTGATTTCAAAGATTTGAAGATAATAAGAGAATTTCAGTATTTGGTAAATAATAATTTTAAGGAATTAACCAAAGTATCAGATTATGCTAAAATCTTGATGATTTCTCCTAAAAAAATCTCTGAAATATTTGGCTGTTGCTATAATAAAAAAGCAAGTGAACTTATTGCTGACAGAAGAAATCTATTTGCGAAAAGACAACTGTCCTTTACGAATGAGTTGGTAAAAAACATAGCCTACGATCTTAATTTTTCTGATTCACAGACTTTTTCTCATTTTTTCAAAAAACAAAATGGAATTACTCCTGATGAATACAGGAAATCCAATTCTGTTTCGATTTAATATTCTCACTTCCTTTTTTAAATAGAAAAGTAAACACTGTTCAGTGAAAGGTTAACACCTTGCTTTTATACGTTCTATTTATTTTTGTATGGAAGAAAATGCTAAAATTATCAGTTAATAAATAGGTAAATTAGTAAGAATTCTTTTTTGGAAATATAAACACCTATTAAAGAAATTCTGACACAGAGTTAGAAAACGATTAATTTAAATTTGTACTATAAATCAATAAAAACAAGAACTATGTTAAACTGGAATGATGTAATAAAATTCGCAAATAACGGAACACCTGCTCCAGACAAAAGAGTAGAAAAAACCGAAGCAGAATGGAAAGAATTATTAACTCCTGAGCAATTTAGAATTACCAGGCAGGGTGGAACCGAAAGAGCTGGTTCTGGAGCTTTATGTCATGCATATGATGCTGGAGTTTATAATTGCATCTGTTGTGAAACTCCTTTATTTGATTCCACAATCAAATTTGGATCAGGTACTGGATGGCCAAGTTTTACTCAGCCTATCAAAGAAAATGTAATTAAATACATAAAAGATACCTCTTTTGGGATGGTAAGAGTAGAAGTGCAATGCAATACTTGTGATGCGCACCAAGGACATGTATTTCCTGATGGACCAGAACCAAGTGGACTGAGATATTGTATCAACTCAGAAGCGATCGATTTGGTGAAAGAAGAAGCGAATTAAGTTATGAATACTGAATTTGCAACCTTTGGAGGAGGATGTTTTTGGGGTGTTGAAAAATTTCTACAAGAAATACCTGGGGTAATTGATGCGGTTTCGGGATATGCTGGAGGAAACTCTGCAAATCCAACTTATTCATCTGTGTGTGGAGGTGATACAAACCACGCAGAAGTAGTGAACGTAGAATACAACCCAAACGAAATAAGTTATGAGGAATTAGTAACTGAGTTTATCAAAACTTACCGTGATTCAAGTGAAGGAAATAGGAATAGTACTTCGCAATACAGATCAATAGTTCTATACAGAAATGAAGATGAAAAGAGAATTGTCAATGCTTTATTTGAAAATTTAGTGAGTGGTGGAGGTAAGAAAATAACAACACAAGTTAAACCACTTACTAAGTTTTATGAGGCAGAGCCTTATCATCAAGATTATTATGGAAGTTGCCGAGTGAGTGAAGAAAATTTAACTCATTAAAATTATGAGTTTTTTGAAACTAATATTCTTAGGAATATTTATATCAGCCTCATGCAATCCTTCGGGAAATATAAAAATGAAGGAGGAATTAATAACGAACGAAAAGAAAGAAATAAAAATGGAAAATATAGAAGAACCAACAGTAATAAAAGCTCCAGAATTAAGAGTGGAGCAATGGATTGATGCAAAAGGAAATAAAACTAATCCGATTAAATTAGCTGATTTCAAAGGGAAGTTTAAAATTATTTATTGTTTCCAACATTGGTGTCCTGGATGTCACAGTCAAGGATTGCCAGCATTAAAAAGGTTGGTAGACGAGTTTGGGGATAACGACAAAATAGAATTCTTAGCCGTACAAACAGTGTTTGAAGGAAGTCATTCTAATACTTATGATAAAATTACCGAAACTCAAAAAAAGTATGATTTACCAATTCCTTTTGGACATGATCCTGGTGAAGGAAGATCAACTATCATGCAAGATTATAACACAGGAGGAACTCCATGGTTTATATTCATAGATGAAAATGATACGGTAGTTTTTGCAGATTTCCATATCAATGTAGATGGAACGATTAAGTACTTTAACGAAATTTTGAAATAATGGACATAATTCATGACAAAGATAAAAGGCAGTTTATACTGCCTTTATCTGATGGGCTAAAAGCAAAAGTAGAATACATTCTTGATAATAGTAATGATATGAGGCTTGTACATTCCGAAGTTCCCTACGAATTAAGAGGACAAGGAGTAGGTAAGGATTTAGTATTGAAAACGTTCGAAAAACTAACAGAAGAAGGATATACCGCAACCGCAATTTGTTCATATATTAGAGCAGTTGCCAAGAGGCATCCAACATGGAGTTCAATTATTAGTTAAAAACAAGAATCATGAGTACAATAGCAGAAAACATCAAGGAATTTTTCAGTAAAAAAGACAAAGGAGAAAAAGTAGGAGAAGCACCAGAAGGGATGTGTCCAGTATGCTGGGGACATAGCGAATGGGATGGAGAATATTACGAAATAAAAAAGGATAAACACTTGACGCCAGGAGAAGATAAATACGACAGTTTTATCAGTAAAATTGTTGACAAACACGTTAATAATACTCACAAGCATGAAAATGTATACCAATGCAAAACATGCAAGATAGAAATCAACTAATTAAATGAACGACTTATTAAGTAAAAATACAAATGCGCATTTTTCGAAAGAATTACCAGCAGATAAATCGGAGCAATTGTCGTCAAGGCAAGTGCACGAGGCTTGTTTTTCTTTCACAGAAACAACAATTCCTGCTAACCCAGAATTGGTGCATCTTTCTACCGAGTTGATGAAAGATTTGGATATAAAAATTGAGGACAAAGAAGCCTTTACAAAAATGGCAAGTGGTGCAATTCCATTCAAGGACTTTAGACCTTATGCTATGTGTTATGGAGGTCATCAGTTTGGAAACTGGGCAGGACAATTGGGAGATGGGAGAGCAACAAACATTGCTGAGATAGATCTAAATGGCAAAAACTGGAAATTTCAGTTAAAAGGTGCAGGACCAACTCCTTATTCGAGAGGATCAGATGGGTTGGCAGTACTGAGGTCTTCCGTAAGAGAATATTTATGCAGTGAAGCTATGCATAGCTTGGGAGTACCCACAACAAGAGCTTTGTCCTTAGTAAAAACTGGAGATTTGGTAACCAGAGATATGTTGTATGATGGTAATCCAGAAGAAGAACAAGGAGCAATTGTTTGCAGAGTTTCACCCAGTTTTTTGAGATTTGGAAGCTTCGAAATTTTTAATGCAAGGCAAGATATCACAAACTTAAAAGTATTGGTGGATTATACGATTAATCATCATTATCATCATTTGGGAGCACCTTCCAAAGAGACTTATGTTAATTTTTTTAAAGAAGTTGTAACCAAAACCAAAGACATGATTGTTCATTGGCAAAGAGTAGGATTTGTGCACGGAGTAATGAACACGGATAATATGTCTATTCTTGGATTAACGATAGACTATGGGCCGTACGGATGGTTGGAAGATTTTAATCCAGGATGGACTCCAAATACAACTGATAGACAAAATAAGAGATATCGATTTGGAAATCAACCGAGTGTTGCACTTTGGAATTTAACCCAACTTGCCAATGCACTTTATCCTTTGATAGAGGAAGTTGAACCTCTTCAAGATTTATTAGAAGGGTATAAAGTTGGGTATCTCAATGATTATCATACCATGATGTCTGAGAAACTTGGATTGTTTAATAGCAATGAAGTGAGTGATGTGTTCTTTGCCAAATTAGAAGAAAACTTAACTCGTTCAGAGATTGATTACACGATTTTTTTTAGAGAGTTATCGGACAGAAAATATCAAGGATTTTCAAATTTTTGGAAAACTTTAGTGAAATCCAGCTACTTGGAGTTAACTGAGCTTCAAAGACAAAAGGAAAATTGGGAAGATTGGTTTACTCATTATGCAGATTATTTAGCAATAGAAAATGCTAATGAAGCAGAGCGAGAAGAAAAAATGAGAGCCGTAAACCCAAAATATGTATTGAGAAATTACATGGCACAATTGGCGATTGATGAAGCAGAAAAAGGAGAGTATAAATTGGTGAATGAATTGTATCAACTCTTATTAAATCCTTATGAGGAACAACCAGCAATGCAAAGATGGTATGCAAAAAGACCTGAATGGGCAAAGCATAAAGTGGGCTGTTCAATGTTGAGCTGTAGCTCGTAAATGAAAAGAATATTGAAGAAAATTGAGCGAAAGTAGTTTCGAGAAAACCGAACACAGATACGAGAATTCTAAACACTTTAAACCTAACTTGAACAAGTATCTTTGCTTAGTTAAAAGATAAAAGGATTATCAAAAAATAATTAAAATTTAAGTAAAATGGAAAATATAAAAAAAGCATACATAGCTGGAGGTTGTTTCTGGGGAATGGAAGATTTATTCAGAAACAGAACAGGAATTTTGGATACAGAAGTTGGTTACCAAGGTGGTCAAAATGATAATCCGACTTACAAAAATCATCCAGGTCATGCTGAGGGAATTGAAATAACCTATGACGCAGACAAAACTTCATTTAGAGAAATATTGGATTACTTTTTTAGAATTCATAATCCTACCACAATCGACCGTCAAGGAAACGACAGAGGATCAAGTTACCGTTCAACTATTTTTATTCAGAATGATACAGAACAAAAAGTGGCTGAAGAAGTAATTGCAATTGTCAATAAATCTGGAAGGTGGGATGGAAAAGTAGTTACAACCTTGGAACCGTTTTCAACCTTTTGGCCTGCAGAACCAGATCACCAAGATTATTTGGTAAAACATCCTAATGGGTACACTTGCCACTTCGAAAGATTTGATACTTTTTTAGTAGCTCAATCATAACAGTAAAATGACTGAAAAAAAGAAGAAACTGGATTTATTAAAATTGGATAGTTCCTCCACTGTAAAGTGGAGTGAATTGCCAATTGCATTCAAAATCATAGCAATAGTATTGGTTCTGGTGCTTTTGGTAGTTCCAATAATATTTTAAAAACGAAAAAATGAGTGAAATAAAATTTAAAGATACAAGATTTGATCCAGCACAAACTCCTTTTTTGGAGCTTGCTAAACAAATGGCGAAGGCTTTTGGATATACTGCCGATCTTTCTGTTGAGAAACATTTGGCACAATTATTAAGATTAAGAGTCGCTCAAAAAAATGAATGTGCTTATTGCGTAATCCTTCATGCCAAAACTTCGAGGGAGGTGGGTATAGATGCAGATAAAGTGGATAATATTTCTTCTTGGTGGAACAGTGAATTGTATACTGAAAAAGAAAAATCTGCATTAAGCTATTGCGATATTTTGACCGAAGGGAGTAATAAAGAATTTCAAAAATACCATGATGAATTGGCAAAGCATTTCAATGAAAAAGAAATTGCTGAAATTGCCTCAGTAGTAATAAACATGAACGTTTGGACCAGATTAAAATTAGCACAGGGAGAAACTCCTTATTTTGATAATTAACAGAGGTTAATATGGAAAAGGAAGAATTGGTTTCTGACTTATTATTTGAATTAAAGGATTTAGGATATACCCAAAAGTTAGAAATTAAGGAAGGAAATTTGTTTTTTCCTCCTAAGCATTTGACTTTAAAACCAACAGATTTATTTTTTATTGACGCAGGTTTTAAGATTAAAAACGAGACACTAATTTTTGCAATTAATTCTCCACTTTATGATTTAAAAGCTTACTTAGAAATTTCAAAAGATGAACTTGAAGAATTAAAAGTGAATGGCTATAGCGAACGATTCGATTTAGCAATTAAGGAATATTCGCAAGATAGTCCGGCAATTGTAATTGAGAGACAATACGACATGCGGAAAGTGGCAAAAAAAGACTTTGACTCTAACAGGTATGAACTGAGAGTTGGATTTCCAGATTTTCCACCTTGTCCTTATGGGCATACTTTTAAAGCTTTGGGATATGATCTAAAAACTGAAGAATATGTAAGATTATCACCTGTAATTCTTAAAAAAGAAGAAATAAAAACGATTAAATACGAAAAATAATTATGGAGTGGTATTTACCAATTACAATCTTGCCAGGACTTGGGATGTTAATATTTTCCACCACCGGACAAATGATGTCAATAAGTGGGGAAGTGGGGAGTTTATTATCCAATAAGTGTTCAGTATTTGAACACAACATTGCAGGGATGAAAATAAAACAAATAAAGAGACTGACTTACGCAGCTACATTGCTCTATATTGCTGCTGGAGCATATGTTCTTTCCGGAATAATAGGAGCACTTTTCTCTCAGTTTAATCAAATTTCTAATGTTATTCTTTTTGCAGGAACACTTTGCGTTTTAATAGCTTTGATTTTGCTGATAATTTATGCATTTAAAACCATAAAAATTAGACAAATGCAGTTTGAAAATAATCCATCTTTGTAAATTATGTCAAACGAATTTGAAATAGGAAATAAACTACCAAAGTGGAAAATTGCACCGATTATTGAGGGAGAAAGTATTCCAGAAGTTTCTGATTATATTGGAAGACCATTTATTATAGTTTTCTTTTCCTTGAACTGCCCAGGCTGTTTAGGACGAGCAATTCCATTTGCAAATAGGATTGTATTTGAGAACGAAGAGTATATAAATGTAATAGGAATTCATACACATTTTGAAGGCCCAGAGACTACCACAAAAAGGCTTTTGGACGCAAAAGAGGAGTTTTTTATACGATTTCCTTATTACAAAGACACGGGATTTGCTGCTACTTTTCACAGTTTTAAAGCTGGTGGAACGCCTCATTGGATAGTAGTAGATGAGCAAGGAATAATAAAGGAATCTGTTTTTGGTTCAGATCCAAATCGAGCTTTATTAAAATTAGACTATTTAATAGAAGAGTTAAAAACACAATAATTAAAATCAAAACAATGAAAAAAGCAATTTGGAACAATGTAGTATTGGCTAAGAGTGACAATACGATAGAAATAGAAGGAAACGATTATTTCCCACCCTCATCTCTTAACAGAGAATACTTAAAAGAAATTAGTGATAAAAGTACTTGCCCATGGAAAGGAACAGCGAGTTATTACGACATAGTAGTAGATGGGAAAACCAATTCTGGTGCAGCTTGGTATTATCCGATTCCAAACGAAAAAGCAAAAGAAATAAAAGATCACGTTGCTTTCTGGAAAGGAGTAGAAATAAAATAATTGACTAATGGAATTGATAGAACAACCACAAGAGTTTGAAAAGCATTTTGCCGAAAGTGAACTGCCAATAATTTTGGATTTTTACACAGATACTTGCAACCCTTGCAAAACACTTATGCCAATATTGGATAAATTGTCCTTTGAGTATAAAAATAAAG